>JAFYCQ010000003.1 GCA_017539635.1 Oscillospiraceae bacterium | reverse complement strand
CGAGACGGACACCACCGGGTTTTCGGCCGTCACGCTGCCCAAAACCTGGCAGGAGGAGGACAGGGTCATGACCTCACACTGTCCGCCGGGGAAATCCTCCAGCACCAAAAGCGTCATTTCGTCGCTGCCCAGGTCGTAGGCCAACAGGGTCTTGCCCCCGAAGAGGTAATTGGAGGTCATCTCGCCGGTGCTGCTGGTGGTGATCGCCTCGTTCTCCGTTATTATCGTCAGAGAGCCGTTCGACAGAAAGCGTATATCAAGGGCCAGCTCCTCGCCGAGAGGCAGTCTCCCCTGCTCCGTCTCCTTGTCGAGCCGCAGATAGACAATATCACATCCGGCGCTGCCGAGGGTCAGCACAGCCATGTTCCTGCCGTCCCTGGACACGGCGGCAACGCTGGGATAGCCCGTGGCGCAGTACCATTTATAAATGGCCTGGCCGGCGGTATTATAGACGGTTACGGCCCCGTTCCACCCTTCCTCTCTGGCGCAGAGGGCCATTTTACCGTCGGCGGACATGGTGGCGGAGACGATCTCCCCCTCCGTTTCAAGAGAATACATGAGTCCCGAGGAGTCAAATACTCTGACATCGTTGTCCCCGGCTCCGTAGGCCACGGCCCTGCCGGCCATGGAGTGCACGGCGGGGCGGGCCGCCCGGAGCTTTTCGGTGTATGTCTCCGAGCCCGCGGCGGAATACTCCGTCACCCGGCCGTTCGTCAGCTTTACAAGACTGCCGCCGGCGTCGGCGAAGACCGCTCCGTCGGAGGAACCAAACTCAAAGGTCTCGGCGCTCCTGACTCCGGCCCGGAGGTTCTTCACCGTCCGCTCGATATTGTCCCAGCTCAAATCTCCGCCGCACTTTACGGCTATGTAGGCAAAACAGACCACTATAGCCAGGACAAGTAGGGATATTACGGCTCTTATAATGCTGAAGCCTTTTTTCTTATGCTTTGCCATTTTGAACCATTCCGTTTCACAGGGACATCATTTCCCCGACTTTTCCGCCGTACCACACGCGGGACAGGTACAGCCCCTGGGGCGGCGCAGTAGGGCCGGCAAGGCGTCTGTCGCCTTTTTCCAGCAGCCCCGGTATATCCTCCGGCGAGAGCTTTCCCTCGGAGGCGTAAATGAGAGTTCCCGCCATGGCCCGCGCCATGTTGTAGAGGAAGCCGTCGGCGCAGACCCGCAGATTTATCGTCCGCTCCCCCTCTTCGACCTCGTACCAGAAAACGGTGCGCACCGTTGTCTTCGTCTCCGTGCCGACGGATCTCACGGCGGCGAAATCGTGGGTGCCCACGAACATCTCGGCCGCTCTCTTCATCACGTCCAGCTTTAAAGGCGAGGGGTAAAAATACGCCCTGTCACGCCAGAAGGGGTCCCGTATGCGGGAGTTGTAAATTCTATATGTATATTCCTTTTTCTCGCAGGAGAGGATGGCGTTGAAATCCTCCTCGGCCTCAGTAGCGGCTTTCACGCATATATCCTCCGGCAGCAGGGAGTTCACGGCGTAGGGAAGCCTGTCCGCAGGGATGCCGGTGTTGGAAAAGAAGTTGGCGCAGTACCGCTCGGCGTGGACGCCGGCGTCCGTTCTGCCGCAGCCCGTGAGCTTGACCGTGTGGCCGCAGAGCCTGCTGAGGGCGGCCTCCATGGTGCCGCAGACCGTAACGTACTTTTTCTGCACCTGCCAGCCGTGATAGCAGGTGCCGTCGTATGAGAGTCTCAGGGCGATATTTCTGCGATTCACAGCCCGTACCTCCCGAGTATCACAACACAGACCAGAAGGGCCGCCCCCAGCGCGAGGGCAAAAAAGTCCCTGGCCTCCATTTTCAGCACCTTCATCCTCGTTCTCCCCTTGTCGCCGTGGTAGCAGCGGCACTCCATGGCCACAGCCAGCTCGTCGGCTCTTCTGAAGGCGGAGACGAAAAGGGGCACAAGTAAAGGCAGCATGGCCTTTGCCCTTTTCACGATGTTCCCCGTGTCGAAGTCGGCGCCCCTGGCCTTTTGGGCGTTCATTATCTTCTGGGTCTCCTCGATCAGAGTGGGGATGAACCGCAGGGCAATCCCCATCATCATGGCCAGCTCATGCACCGGCAGCTTTATTTTCTTAAGGGGAGCCAAAAGCGTCTCCAGCCCGTCCATCAGGGCTATCGGGGACGTGGTAAAGGTCAGCAGGAAGGTGAAGGTTATGAGCAGTATAAGGCGCATGGCCATGAAAAGCGCCACCTTGAGCCCCTCCCTGGATACGGAGAACACCCAGAACGAGAATATGGGCTCGCCTTTTGTGAGGAACATATTCAGTATCGCTGTTATGACGATAATAACGACGATAGGTTTCATCGTGCGCAGTATGGCCCGGAAGCTCACCCGCGTTATTATGAAGCAGGCGGCCGCCGAAAGCAGCACCAGAAGATATGAAAACCAGTTTTTCGCCAAAAAGAGCGCTACTATATATATAATGGTAAGAATGAGCTTTGTTCTGGGGTCAAGTCGGTGGGCCACGGTATTTCCGGGGAAATACTGACCTAAGGTGATGTCCTTAAGCACCGCTTCCACCGCCCTTCAGGGAGGCAATGGCATCCGCCGCCTGGCTCATGGTATAAACCGAGGTGTCTGCGGGCAGCCCCATTTCACGGAGATAAATGGCTATCTTCGTCACCTGGGGAACGGAAAGCCCCAGCTTTTTCAGCTTCTCCGCCTGGGAAAAAACCTCCCTGGGCGTGCCGTCCATGACTATGCTGCCGTTTTTCAAGGCAGTGACCCGGCGGACGGATTCGGCAATTTCGTCCATGCTGTGGGAGATCATAATAACGGCGGCGCCGGTCTCCTCATGGTAGCGGAGGATGTTGCCTATGAGCCGTTTTCTCCCCGCGGGGTCAAGTCCCGCCGTGGGCTCGTCCAGGACAAGCACTTCCGGGCGCATGGCGATAACTCCCGCTATGGCCGCCCGGCGCTTCTGCCCGCCGGAGAGCTCAAAGGGAGATTTACTCAAAAGGCTCTCCCCTATCTCCACGAAATCCGCGGCCTCTAAAACTCTCTCCTTTATCTCCTCTTCGGAAAGCCCCATATTCCCGGGGCCGAAGGAGATGTCCTTTTCCACTGTCTCCTCGAAAAGCTGATACTCAGGATACTGGAAAACAAGTCCCACCCGGCTTCTGGCACGCTTTAAGCTCTCCGCCGAGGCGTTTATGTCCTCCCCATCCAGAAGGACCTTGCCGGAGGTGGGCTTCAGTATTCCGTTAAGGTGCTGGATGAAGGTGGATTTGCCGGACCCCGTGTGGCCTATAATGCCGATAAGCTCGCCTTTTTCCACGGTATAATCGATGTCGTTCAGCGCCGCGGTCTCAAAGGGCGTGCCCTTGCCGTATATATGGGTCAGGTGTTCTGTTCTCAGTATCGGTGCCATCTTTTGCCTTTCAGCGGTCATTTGTTAAAGCCTTGAAAATCTCCTCGGCGCATTCCCGCTCGGAAAGAGCGCCTAAAGGCAGATCGAAGCCGCGGCGGTTCAGCTCCCACATGAGCTCTGTCGTCTTGGGGGGCGCAAGGCCCAGCTCCATGAGCCTGTCCACTTGGGTGAATATCTCTGCCGGAGGCCCGTCCAGAGCTATTTTGCCCCTGTCCATCACTATCAGCCTGTCGGCGGAGACCGTCTCCTCCATGTGGTGTGTTATGAGCACGACCGTAGTATTGTAAAACTCCCCCAGGTCACGGATTATCTGAATTACGTCCTCCCGGCCCTTGGGGTCCAGCATAGCCGTGGGCTCGTCAAAGACGACGCACTCCGGCTTCATGGCCAGAACGCCCGCAATGGCTATTCTCTGCTTCTGTCCGCCGGACAGAAGATGGGGGGCGTGCTCTCTGTATTCGTACATGCCCACGAGGGAAAGGACCTCGTCCACGACCTTGCGAATCTCCTCCGGCGGAAAGCCCAGATTCTCCGGGGCGAAGGCCACGTCCTCTTCCACCACGTTCGACACTATCTGGTTGTCGGGATTCTGGAAAACCAGGCCGATCCTCCTGCGTATCTCAAGGGAAATCTTCTCGTCCTTCGTGTCCATGCCGTAAACCAGCACCCTGCCTCCCGTGGGGAGGAGTATGCCGTTAAACTGCCGGGCGAGGGTGGATTTGCCGGAGCCGTTGCGCCCGAGGATCGCCGTAAAGGTTCCTTTTTTTATTTCAAGGGAAAGCCCGTCTATGGCGGGAGCAGGGGGGCTTTCTCCCCCATCCTCCTGATAGAAGAAGCTTATATCCTCAGCTTTAATTATAATAGTATCGTCCAATACTATGACCATACCTTTCAGGCACAAAACGACCATGAATTGGATGGTCATAATATGCCATGTTTTTCGGTTGCCGCTTTGCGGCGGGAAAAACGGCTAAAATCTGATAGAGGTTGATTATTTTCAACCCTTTTCCCATCTGCATGTGCAGCCGCAGGGCAGGCAAAGGCCCGTTTCGGTAACGGGAAGTCCCAGCTCCTGAGCCTCCGCTCTCCCGCCGAAGCGCCGGGTATATACCGACTCGGCGATATAGCGCATGGTCCCGGCGGAAAGGCCGGTGGTGTAGGCGTTGATGAGTACAAAAAGGGGCTCGTCGGATAAAAGCTCCGCCGTCAGGGAAACGAAGGGATAGATGCTGCCCTCCAGCTTCCAGACCTCCCCGTTCGGCCCTCTGCCGTAAGAGGGCGGGTCCATTATAATGGCGTCATATTTATGCCCCCGGCGTATT
>JAFYCQ010000209.1 GCA_017539635.1 Oscillospiraceae bacterium | reverse complement strand
GTTCAGCATGACTACAGGATGGAACAGAGCGGCGTTTTTCCTGGGAGGAGTTCTCTTAGGCACCGCCGGGATCAAAATACTCACCAGCAAGGACGCCAAAAAGGCCTACACCCACGTTACGGCGGCGGGCCTGCGCATGAAGGACTGCGTCCTTGAGAACGTGACGAAGGCCCAGGAGTGCTGCGGCGATATTCTGGCCGACGCGAAGGAGATAAACGAGCAGCGGGCCGTGAAAGAGGAACAGGCGGAAAACCCTGCGGCCGAGTAAGAATCATAATTAAATCATCCGTACAAGACAGGCCTTTGCTCCTGTCTTGTACCGCTATATGAGGACAAACACATGAAGTTTTCAATACTGCACGAGTGCCGCGGCCGGCTGAGGATACACATAAAGCTCAACAGGATGAGCATGGCCCAGGCCGACATGCTGGAAGCCCGCCTCTCGGAAAAGCCCGGCTTTGCAAAGGTGAAGGTCTATGACCTCACAAGAGACGCCGTCATCCTCTACGAGGGAGAGAGAAAGGGGATAATCACCGCTCTGCTGGACTTTGACCCCGATGCTGAGGATCTGGCGGAGTTCTCCCCGGAAAAGAGCGCCCGGGCCCTCAACCGGGAGTACACCGGGCGGCTTTTGGGGCTCGTGGCACGGAGATACATAAAGAAATTTTTCTTCCCCGCTCCCCTGCGCATGGCAATAAACATAATCACCGCCGTGAGATTCATATACAAAGGGCTGCGCTGCCTTTTGCGGAGGAAACTGGAGGTGGAGGTGCTGGACGCCCTGTCCATTTCCGCCTCGCTTTTAAGAGGAGATTTCAATACGGCGGGCTCCGTCATGTTCCTTTTGAAGCTCGGTGAGCTTTTAGAGGAGTGGACCAGAAAAAAGTCCGCCGGAGACCTGGCAAGGAGCCTTTCTCTCAACGTGGACAAGGTCTGGCTCGTCACAGACAGCGGGGATATCTGCGTTCCCGTGTCCCAGGCCCGCCCCGGGGATGTTATAAGAGTGCGCAGCGGCGGCGTAATCCCACTGGACGGCACGGTTTTTTCCGGGGAGGCCAGCGTAAATCAGGCCTCTCTCACCGGCGAGTCCATACCGGTTCTGAAGGAAGCCGGCTCCACCGTTTACGCCGGTACCGTGGTGGAGGAGGGGGAGTGCGAGATAACCGTCTCCCAGCAGGCCGGCTCCGGGCGCTACGACAGGATAGTGGATATGATAGAGCGCTCGGAAAAGCTGAAATCCGGCCTGGAGACCAGGGCTCTGGCCCTGGCCGACAAGCTGGTGCCCTATTCCCTTGCGGGCACGGCGATAACTTACCTTCTCACAAGAAACGTGACCCGGGCCGTGTCCATCCTCATGGTGGATTACTCCTGCGCTTTGAAGCTCTCCATGCCTTTGGCGGTGCTCTCCGCCATGCGGGAGTGCGGCAGCCGGGGCATAACCGTCAAGGGTGGCAAGTATCTGGAGGCGGTGTCAAAGGCCGACACCATAGTCTTTGACAAGACCGGCACTCTCACCCACGCGGAGCCCACGGTCACAAAGATCGTCCCCTTCGGCGGGTACAGCGAGGAGCACGTCCTGCGGGTGGCCGCATGCTTGGAGGAGCATTTCCCCCACTCCATGGCAAACGCCGTGGTAAAAAAGGCCCGTGAGGAGGGCATAACCCACGACGAGATGCACACCGAGGTGGAGTATATCGTGGCCCACGGCATTTCCAGCCTCATTGACGGGGAAAGGGCAATCATAGGCAGTCACCATTTCGTCTTCGGCGACGAGGGCTGCAGGCTGCCCAGAGGGGCGAAGACAAAATTCCGCTCTTTACCACCGGAGTGCTCTCACCTGTTTCTCGCCATCGGCGGATCTCTCGCCGGGGTGATATGCGTCTTTGACCCATTACGGGAGGAAGCGCCGGAGGTTCTGAGGGCATTGAAAGACCTGGGCATAAAAAAGACGGTAATGATGACCGGCGACAACGAGCGCACCGCCGCCGCCGTGGCGGAAAGGTTAGGAGTGGACGAGTACTTCTCCGAGGTGCTGCCGGAGGACAAGGCCAAATTCGTGGAGCGGGAAAAGGCGGAGGGCAAAACCGTCATCATGGTGGGCGACGGCATAAACGACTCCCCCGCCCTCTCCGCCGCCGACGCCGGCATCGCCATAAGCGACGGGGCGGCCATAGCCCGGGAGATAGCCGACATAACCATAGCGGCGGACGACCTTTGGCAGCTGGTTACTCTGCGGAAGATCGCGGACGGGCTGCAAAAGCGGACCCGCGGTAATTACCGGTTCGTGATAGGCTTCAATTCAGCCCTCATAATCCTGGGAGCCGCCGGAGTTCTGCCCCCCACCACCTCGGCGCTGCTGCACAACGCCTCCACCTTAGGCGTAAGTTTGAAGAGCATGACGAATTTACTTAAGTGAACAGTGCCCCCGGTCAAGGCTATCCTGACCGGGGGTATTAAATTGTTGCATTATCAGGCATATTTGTGATATAGTAATTAAATCCGTTACAACGGCAGATTCGGAGGACTGAAAATGAGCGAGAAATTCTACATCACAACGCCTATTTACTACCC
>JAFYCQ010000014.1 GCA_017539635.1 Oscillospiraceae bacterium | reverse complement strand
GTACTTTCTGAGGTTGCCGCCGCCCTTGTGACGGACGGTTATGCGGCCGTAGCTGTTTCTTCCGGCGTGCTTCTTGAGCACTTCGGTGAGCGAGGGCTCGGGCCTCGCCTTTTTATCAACTCCGTCAAAGCCGGAAACGGACATGTGTCTTCTCGACGGAGTGGTGGGTTTATAAGTTTTGATAGACATTTCTTAACCTCCCTTAAACCATTCCCTCGAAGAACTCGATGGTCTTGGAATCGTCTGTAAGTCTGACGACAGCCTTTTTCCAGGCGGGACGGCGTCCGGCCGGGTATCTGCCGCTGCGCTTTTCCTTGCCCTGCATGTTCAGGGTGGTGACCTTTTCGACCTTCACGCCGAAGATCTCCTCAATGGCGGTGCGGATCTCAGGCTTGGTGGCGTCTCTGGCGACTTCAAAGGCGTACTTCTTGAGGTCGCCCTGCTCCATGGACTGCTCGGTGATGATGGGGCGTCTGATGATATCGTAAGCCGACTTCATTATGCGTACACCTCCTCTATCTTCTGGAGAGCGGCCTTATCGACGATGAAGGTGCCTGCGTTCATAACGTCGTAGGTGCTCAGTATGGTGGCGATCGTGGTCTTTACGCCGGGGATGTTCCTGGCGGAGAGGATCACGTTCTCGTTTACCTCGGGAGTGACGACGAGGGCCTTGCCGCCGTCGGTGACCTTGTCAAGGAAGGTCTTGAAGGTCTTGGTCTTGGCCTCGTTCATCTCAAGGCCGTCCACAACGACGAGCTTCTCGTCGATGACCTTCTGGGAGAGGGCGGATTTTAAGGCCAGCCTTCTCAGCTTCTTGTTGATCTCGTAGGCGTAGCTCCTCGGCTTGGGGGCGAAGGCTATGCCGCCGTGGGTGTAGTGGGGGGCGCGGGTGCTGCCCTGACGGGCGGAGCCGGTGCCCTTCTGGCGGTAGGGCTTCTTGCCGCCGCCGGAGACCTCGCTGCGGGTGAGGGCGCTCTGGGTGCCCTGACGCATGTTGGCCAGGTGGTTCTTAACGGAGGCGTGGATAGCGGCCTCGTTGGGCTCTATGCCGAAAATGGCATCGGAGAGCTCGACTTCGCCCGTGACCTCGCCGGCCATGTTGTACACTTTAACAGTAGGCATTGTTTTCTCTCCTTTCCTTAGCCTCTCGCGGACTTCTTCTGCGGGTTGGTGCTGACGGTGACGACGGTGTTCTTCTCACGGTTCGTCTTTGCGGTGTTCTTGACATACACGAGACCGCCCTTGGGGCCGGGAATGGCGCCCCGGACGACCAGCATGTTAAGCTCGCCGTCAACCTTGACTACGTCGAGGTTCATAACGGTGACCTGCTCGTCGCCCATGTGTCCGGCGCCTATCTTGCCCTTGAAGATCCTGGAGGGATCGGAGCAGGCGTTCATGGAGCCGGCGTGGCGGTGGACAGGGCCGGAACCGTGGGTCTCCTTGAGTCTGTGAGCGCCCCAGCGCTTTATAACGCCCTGGTAGCCCTTGCCCTTGGAGATGCCGGTGACGTCTATCTTCTCACCGACGGTGAAGATGTCAGCCGTGAGAGTGTCGCCCACGTTGATGTCCTCGATATTCTCGAGTCTGAACTCCTTGAGGTACTTCATGGGAGAAACGCCCGCCTTCTTCAGGTGGCCGTTCTCGGGTTTGGTGAGCTTCTTCTCGGCGACCTCGTTAAAGCCGAGCTGGATGGCCTCGTAGCCGTCCTTTTCCATCGTTTTTTTCTGGGTAACGACGCAGGGCCCGGCTTCTATTACGGTTACCGGGATGACCTTGCCGTTCTCATCAAAGATCTGCGTCATGCCGACCTTTTTGCCGATGATCGCTTTTTTCAACTTTATTTCCTCCTGTAAGGTTATTGGTTGAAGAGCCGCAACCAGACTCTCCAACTTGACCCGCCCGCCCCGCAAGTCGGCGGGCTGTGGGTTTTGACGTAATTAAATAATGTATAAGGGTTTACAGCTTGATATCGACCTCAACGCCGGCCGGGATCTCGAGAGAGGTAAGAGCTTCCACCGTCTTCTGGGTCGGGGAGACGATGTCGATGAGACGCTTGTGGGTCCTGCGCTCGAACTGCTCACGGCTGTCCTTATACTTGTGCACCGCGCGGAGAATGGTGACGACTTCCTTCTTGGTGGGAAGAGGGATGGGGCCGGACACCTTGGCGTCGGTACGCTTGGCGGCCTCGACTATCTTCTCGGCGGTCTGGTCGATGAGCTGATGGTCGTAAGCCTTGAGTCTGATGCGGATCATTTTCTTTGCTGCTGCCATTTTGTTTTCCTCCTGTTTTTTCGTACGTTTTTAATGCGTACGATGGAAAATTTTCTGTACACTCTTCCGTGCGTATCATTCCTGCCTGAAAATAGAACCGGCAATTATTTCGGCCGGTCTTTTCCCATCCAGACGATATACGCCCGTACAGCAATTTCCCATCCGCCCGATTATGCGCTTTAAGCGCCGGACATACTCCGCGGAAGTGACCACGTCTTACAGCTTGCGCCTGCGTGCAATCTCCCGCATCATCGCATTATCGCCTACGGGCGCAGTTACCCGTGAGACGCTTGGTAAGTTTATCAAAACTAACGCGCCTTGTCAATAGAATTTAAAATTTTTTTGTGTTTTCAGCGTTTTGGAGCAAAAACGGCCCGTTTTGGCCCTGATAGCTGTCAATTTGCGTGTATTTTGCCTTTTCGTTGACATGGGGGCCACTTTACCGTAAAATAGAATAAATATTAAGAAGGACGGACGCTTTTTGATATATATAGGTAATGTTAAAATCGAATCCCGCCTGGCCCTGGCCCCCATGGCCGGGGTGACGGACGCCGCCTTCCGGCAGATCTGCTCGGAACTGGGCGCGGGGCTCACCTTTACGGAGATGATAAGCTCCAAGGCCCTGTGCTATCAGGACAAAAAGACGCGGACGCTGATGGTGCCCTTCCCGGGGGAATCTCCCTTTGCCGTCCAGCTCTTCGGCAGCGACCCCATGTGCATGGCGGAGGCCGCCCAGAAGGCGGCGGAGATAACGGGCTGCGATATAATTGATATAAACATGGGCTGCCCCGTGGGGAAAATTTCCGGCAACGGCGACGGCTGCGCCCTTATGAAAGCCCCGGAGCTTGCCCGGGACATAATAGAGCAGGTGGTAAAGTCCGCCGGCAGGCCCGTGACGATAAAGATCCGCCGCGGCTGGGACAAGGGCAGCATAAACGCCGTCCCCTTCTCCCTCATGGCGCAGCAGGCCGGAGCGTCCGCCATAACCATACACGGCCGCACAAAGACCCAGATGTATTCCGGCGTGGCAGACTGGGACACCATAAGAGAAGTAAAAAGCGCCGTATCCGTCCCGGTGATTGCCAACGGCGACGTTTTTTCGGAAAAGGACGCCGTGCGCATCCTTAAATATACCGGCGCCGACATGGCGATGATCGGCCGGGGCGCCTTCGGGGACCCCTGGATATTCCAGCGGTCCAAGGCTCTTATCGAGGGACTTCCTCCCCCGCCGGAGCAGCCCCTTTCCCGGCGGATAGCCCTCGCCCGCCGTCAGATAGAGCTGGCGTCGGAGTACAGGGGCGAAAAGGTCGCCTGTCTGGAGGCCCGGCGTCATTTGGCGTGGTATTTAAAAGGTGTGCCCCACGGAGGGTACTACAAGGCTCTCGTCTCGAAGGTCTCGACGCTGGAGGACGTGAGGGCCGTGACTACGGAGATAATCAACGACGAAAAATGCGGAGGGAGGTGCCGAACGTGACCGCCGCCGAGGAAACATTGATAATAAACCGGGTGCTCTCCGGCGACGGAGACGCCTTTGAGACGCTTGTTCTGGAGCACCAGAAAAACGTGTACAACCTGGCGCTGCGCCTCACCGGAAACGAGCAGGACGCCCTGGACGCCTCCCAGGAGGCGTTCATAAAAGCCTACACGAAGCTGGGCTCTTTCCGGGGAGGCAGCCGGTTTTCCGCCTGGCTCTACCGGGTAACATATAATATATGTCTCGACATGCTGCGGAAAAACGGCCGGTCAAACGTCATATCCCTCAACTATACCGACAGCGACGGAGAGGAGGGGGAGTATGAAATACCCGACTCCCGCCTAACCCCCGAGGACGCCCTTGAAAAGAAGGAGCTGACCGAGGCAATAAACGAGGCCATGGAGCATCTCAGTCCCGAGCACCGGCAGATACTTGCCCTGCGGGAGGGCGCGGACATGTCCTACGCCGACATTTCCGCTCTTCTGGGCATAAATGAGGGCTCCGTCAAGTCCCGCATCAGCAGGGCGCGGAAATCTCTCGCCAAAATCCTCACGGAGAATGGAACTTTTTCTCCCGAGGAGCGTCAAATAAGGGAAAGGAGGGGAAATAGCCATGAACGGGTGTAACGAATTCCGGGAGCTCATCAGCTGCCGGCTGGACGGCGAACTGGACGCCGCCGATGTCTCCTCACTTGAAAAGCACTTGGAAGGCTGCCCCTCCTGCCGCTCCTATTATGAACTGCTGTCCGCCGTTTTGGGCGCAGAAACCAAGGTCGAGCCTCCCCCGGCTCTGCTTGCCGGAGTAATGGAGGGGATCAAAACGGCCCCCCGCCCGAAGAGGAACGTGCTCCGCCCGGTCATCACCGTGGCGGCGGCCGCGGCCTGCCTTGCCATTGTCATAGCGGCGGTGGGCGTGCCGAAATTCACCGAGCGGAACGACGCCGTCTCTGCCGGCGGCGCGGCCCCGTCTCAATACAATCTCGGGGCCTCCGCCCCTCTGAGAACGACCTCCCCCGAAAACACTTATCCTGTCAGTGCCGCATCAGATGAAATTGCGGAGGACAGTGACGTAAGCTACAACATGATAGCGGAGAGCGCTCCCGAGCCGGAGCCCGCTCCCGAACCGCCCGCCTTAAAATCGGCTCCGGCTGCCGCTGAGGAAGCTCCGCAGGAGGATTCCGTCCCGCTCCCGCCTGTGGGCTTTGACGGCGGAAGCAAGCCCGCAGACGCTTCGGCATCCGCAGGTTCTACAGCGCCCGCAGCTTCCTCGTCAAACGACACCCGCGCCGCCGGAGGCGGCGCCGCTCCCGACACGAGGACACCGGAAATGCCCGCAGAAGATATGCCGGAATCCCCCGCCGCTCTCCCCGTCCCCGAAGACGAGGTCGATGAAGAGAAAGCATTATTTATCTCCCCCACCGGCGGCTACAGGGCCATAGTCCACATAAGAGGCGAGCTGCCGGAAGAGCTGCTGGATTACGACCTCATAGAGCTGGACGACGGCAGGTTCGAGATCTTCGCCCCTGCGGAGCTGCTGCCGGCACTGGAGAGCGCCGGCTGCGAGGTGGATTATCAGGACGAGGAATCCGACGTTATCTATATAGTATATAAACCGGAATAAAGCTTTATTTAAAATTTAAAAATGAAACAGCCGCCTGTGAGGAGAGTTCCTCACGGGCGGCTGCTTTGGTATTCGCGTCAGACGTTTGAATATGTCACCTTTGCGTTTACTCCCTCGACCTTGCCCAGCTTTTCCGCCAGAGCGGAGATCTTGTCCTCCGGGGCATCCAGCGCCACGCAGATGATGTTTATGTCTCTTACGCGGTAGGGTATGCCCAGCCGGCCGATGATATAGGGGCCGAACTCGTGCAAAAGGCTGTTCAATTCCGTTACGGCTTTGTCGTCCTCAACTATTATGCTGATGACCGCTACCTTCGTTTCCATGGTCTCACCTCGCTTTTTGTTTTATTGTATAACATTATAATAAAAAGGGCAACCTTTTTTCTCGTATGGAATGGTCATGCTTTTATTGACACTTATGCCCTGGTTTGTTATACTTATTATTACGATTAAAAAGGTTTGAGGTGATGCGGCATGGCGGATTTACCTTCCGCACCCGAATCAAAAAATTTCATACACGCCTTTATTGAGGAGGATATCGCCCCCGGCGGGCAGTTTGAGGGTATGCAGGTGCACACCCGTTTCCCGCCCGAGCCCAACGGCTATCTCCACATCGGCCACTGCAAGGCGCTGTGCATAGATTTCGGCTCCGCCGAAAAATACGGCGGTATCTGCAACCTTAGAATGGACGACACCAACCCCGCCAAAGAGGACGTGGAGTTCGTGGACGCCATAAAGGAGGACATCCACTGGCTGGGATTCGTCTGGGGCGACAGATTTTTCTACGGCAGCGACTATTTTGAACAGGACTATAAATACGCCGTTGAGCTCATAGAAAAGGGCCTGGCCTATGTCTGCGAGCTTTCTCCCGAGGAGTTTTCAAAATACCGGGGCGACACCTCTCACCCCGCCGTGTCCCCCTACCGGGACAGGCCGAAGGAGGAAAGCCTCGACCTCTTCCGCCGTATGCGGGAGGGAGAATTCCCCGAGGGGAAATACACTTTAAGGGCAAAGATCGATTTGAGCTCCGGAAACTTCAACCTCCGGGACCCGGTCATCTACCGTATCAGATACACGGAGCACCACCGGCAGGGAAACAAGTGGTGCATCTACCCCATGTACGACTTTGCCCACCCCATTCAGGACGCTCTGGAGGGGGTAACCCACTCCCTCTGCTCCCTTGAATACGAGGAT
>JAFYCQ010000208.1 GCA_017539635.1 Oscillospiraceae bacterium | reverse complement strand
GACGGCCTCAATCCCTTTACCTGCCGGGCCCGGGAGAACGCCGAGATCTGCTCCATGATATATGAGAGCCTGTTTACGGTGAACGAGGACTTTTCCGTTTCGCCGCTCCTGTGCCGGAGCTGGGAGACGGAGGACGGCTCTGCTTGGAGCTTTACTTTGGAGCCGGGCATAAAGACCCAGGACGGGGAGACTCTCACCGCCCAGGATGCCGTCTATTCCATCCAGCGGGCGAAGACCACGAAATGGTCCTCGCGGTTCAAAAACCTGGCCTCCGCCGAGGCCACGGGGGAGCTGACCTTTACGGTGAGGCTCTCAGAGCCGAACACGTCCTTTATATCTCTGCTGGACACCCCGATAGTGAGAAGCTCCGTCACCTGGGAAAACGGTCTGCCCATAGGCACGGGACCGTATATTTTTGAAAACTCCGGGGAGGAGCCGACGCTCCGCGCCTTTGCCGGACACCGGAACTATGATACGCTGCCGGCGGAGACCGTTTATCTGGCGGACCTCCCCCAAAGAGAGCTCTCCCGCGCCTTTGTGCTGCGGGATATCGATCTTGTTTACGAAGACCCCTTAAGCGCCGGTGTGGAGATAAACGTGGGGCACGAGCTGAACAGAGTGCACACCTCCGTGCTGCAGTACGCGGCCTTCAACCTCCACAGCCCGGTTTTTGAGGACGCCGCCGTCCGCAGGGCCGTTGCCCTGGCTGTGGACAGAAAATACATGACCGAAACAATAATGGAGGGCGCCGGCATAGCTGCTCCCCTTATATTCTCCCCGGCACATCATCTCTACAGCCCCACCTGGGAATCTGAGAAGGAGACCGGGGCCAGGGCCGTGTCTCTGGCGCTTTCCGGCATGGGCTTCCGGGACGCGGACGCCGACGGCTTTATCGAAAGACCGGGAGAGGACGGCCAGTATCTGGATTTCTCCGTAACCATCGCGGTGAACTCCGACAACAGCTTCAAAACGGCCGCCGCCGAGGAGATCGCCCGTGTTCTTAAAAGCGTGGGCGCGGAGGTCACCGTCAAGGCCCTGCCCTATGAGGAATATGAAACGGCGATAATCAGCGGCGCCTTCGACATGTACATAGCCGAGACAAGGCTTGGCTGCGACTTTGATTTCACAAGTCTTTTAGGCACCGACGGCTCTCTTAATTTCGGCCACTATTCCAACGAGAAAGCGGACGGCGCCATTTCCGGCTTCCTCTCGGCAGAGGACGACGAGAAAAGAGAGACGGAGGCAAGGCTTCTCTGCAGCATCGTGGATTTCGACGCGCCGGTGGTGCCCATACTCTACCGGGACTACTATGTGCACACCTGGAGAGGAGCCGTAAGGGGCATGTCCCCGTCGGTCTCCGGGATATTCAGAGATATAGGCAGCTGGACCATAAAATAACATCCGGAGGTACTTATCATGACTGACAGAGACCTTATAAACAAAGCCGAGGAGGCGAGGAAAAACGGCTACGCCCCCTATTCCCGGTTCCCCGTGGGCGCGGCCCTGGAGTGCTACGACGGCAGCGTTATCACAGGCTGCAACGTGGAAAATGCCTCCCTGGGCTGCACCATCTGCGCCGAGCGCAGCGCCGTCTGCGCCGCCGTTTCCCAGGGAAAACAGAGCTTTCGCCGGATAGCCATATCCTCCTCGGGAAACGAGTACTGCATGCCCTGCGGCGCATGCCGGCAGGTGCTTTCGGAGTTTTCCACAGAGCTGGAGATACTCTGTGCCCGGGAGGACGGCAGATATGTGAGCTACCGCCTCTCCGAGCTGCTGCCCCACTCCTTCGGCAGATCGAATTTAGGCGGCTGAATACGGCTAAGCTCCCGCAGATGCCGCTTTTCGTCTGAATAAAGCCTGCGGAAAAGTCCCCGCCGGGGATTTTTCTCCGACAGGGCGGCATACTCTTCCAGCCTATCGCTTTCAAGCTTAATCAGCTCCTCGAAGCCAACAGGGGCATGAGGGGCCGGGCGGATGTTCCCGTATATGCCGAAGGCCGCCCTCAGCATCCTTGCGTGGGAAAGCTCCTCGGAGGACAGGCGTCTGAATATGTTCCTGTACCGGGGGTATATTGCCGCCGCCTCGGAAAATGCCCGGGCATCCCCAAGCTCCGCTGCGATGAGCGCCCTGGGGTCGGTACGGGGCTCCTTTGCCCGCTGTACGCGGCTCCACACCTCGTCAAAGCCATTTACTATATCGTCGTACATTTTTTACACCACCTGACTGTACATCCTATGCCCCGAAACAGGGGATCGTGATTTTGATTTTTGATTTATGGAGGTCACCTGCCATGCCGAGATTTTTCATTGCCGCCTCAAACCTCATGGGCGGCGTAGCGTATCTCGACGCCAAAACGGCTGAGCACCTTAAGGTGCTGCGCATCCGCAAGGGTGAGAGCTTCACCGTCTGCGACGGCGAGGGTACGGATTATATCTGCCGTTTAAGCCCCAAAGGCGACGGCAGCGCCGATATTATCGAGACTCGCCCCACCCAGGGAGAGCCCACCGTGGCCGTAACTGTTTTTGCCGCCTTTTCCAAGGGGGACAGGCCGGAAACGGTGGTGCAGAAATGCGTGGAGCTGGGGGCCAGGGAGATTGTGTTCTTCCCCTCCGCCCGGTGCGTTTCAAGGCCAGACGGCGCCGCCCTCATCAAGAAGCAGAACCGCTGGCAGATGATCGCCCTTGAGGCGGCCAAGCAGTCGGAAAGAGGCATCGTCCCCCAGGTGCGGGTGCACACCGCCTTTGACGCCGCCGTGGCCGAGGCCGCCCAGGCGGAGATACCCCTTTTCCTCTATGAGGAGGAGCACGATTTGGGTCTTAAAGCCGCAATGGAGGCGCGGCCCGAGGCAAAAACAATCTCCCTGTTTTCCGGCCCCGAGGGGGGCTTTGAGCCGGAGGAGGCGGCCTTCGCCGGAGAGAGCGGCCTCATTTCCGTGACGCTGGGCAAGAGGATCCTCCGCTGCGAAACGGCGCCGGTCTGCGCTCTTTCGGCGGTGATGTACGCCACCGGGAACATGTAGTCCTTTTTCTTGAAAGAAAAAGGACCAAAAAGAACTTTACAGCGTTACTGAGTCCCTGTTGAATCCTGACCCGGAGCTCGGTAACCGGGACAGCGCATTTTGGAGAACGGTAAAGATATGGATTACGGTTTTTATGCCCTCGTTTCGAGGATGAAAAACATAAACCGCTGGGCCCTCATGCGGAACAGCTTCACGGAGAACGTCCAGGAGCACAGCCACATGACGGCGGTGCTGGCCCATGCCCTGGCGGTCATAGCAAGGGACGTTTACGGCAAAAAAGCGGACCCGGACAAATGTGCCGCGGCGGCGCTTTTCCACGACGCCTCGGAGATAATCACCGGGGACATGCCAACGCCGGTGAAGTATTACAGCAGCGAGATAACCTCCGCCTACAAGTCGGTGGAGGACATAGCGGTTTCCCGGCTGGTATCCGCCCTGCCGGAGGAGATGCGCCCGTCATACAGCGAGCTGATGAATCCGGAGGGGGACGTAAAGAGGTACGTCAAGGCAGCAGATACCCTCTCGGCGTACATAAAATGCTTAGAGGAGCTGAAGGCGGGCAACGAGGAGTTCCGCCGGGCATCCGAGCAGTCGGTAAGAAAACTCGAGGCTATGGAAATGCCCGAGGTCAGCTATTTTCTGGAGAACTTCATGCCGGCGTTCATGCTGACGCTGGACGAAATAAACTTTTGAAAGAGGAAAATGTATGAGAGCGATAGTCACCGTCATAGGAAAAGACAGAGTCGGCATAATAGCCGACGTTACGGGCCTTCTGGCAAAAAACGGAGTGAACGTGCTGGATATAAGCCAGACCGTCATGCGGGAATACTTCACAATGGTCATGCTGGTGGACACCGCCGGAGCCTCCGTGGACTTTTCGGCCCTGGCCTCCGTACTGGAAAAGAACGGGGAGGAAAAGGGCCTTTCCATCCGCATACAGCGGGAGGATATTT
>JAFYCQ010000207.1 GCA_017539635.1 Oscillospiraceae bacterium | reverse complement strand
CGACCAGGCGTAAATCAGGCCCATGCAGAGCATGAGCAGCACGCAGACCACGCCGTATCTGAGCTTACCTTTCACACTTACCCCTCCTTTTTCATAAAAATAAAATACCACAAAAGGCATTTTTTTACAAGAAAAAATGTGTTTCGGACGGCATTTCCGTCCGAAACACATTCAGATTTTTGAATCCAGATTGCGTATCTGTCTTGAACAGTCGTCGGCAAGGCTCTCGGCAGCGCTTTCGCTGTCGTCCTCGGCGCGGATTATAAGGGAGTTTCTTTCCCGGCTGGAGGAGACGGAGAGACGTCCGGACATGCCCGCCCTGGCGGTGAGACCGCCGGACAGTTCCGCAGAGAAGCCCACGTTCAGGCGGCGAAGAGCGTCCATGACCGCAGCTCTGGAGCTGGCCACCGGCACTTCCCGGGAGGCGGTGTAAAACTCCGGCAGGCGGGAAGAAAGGTCTGTTACCGTCTCGCCGGTCTTCAGCGCCCGGCATATTAACGCGGCGGCAAAGGCTCCGAAGCGCATGAAGGGCTGGCGGGCAAGAAGCGCCTCCGCCTCGCCTCCGCCCCTTAAAACCGGCACTCCTAACCTTTCTATCGCAGAGGGAGCGCCGGGAGGCGCGGCTATCCTGTCCTCGCCGCTTTTTATCGCCGCCAGCGCCGTGAGCAGGAGCGTCTGTTCCCAGGAGAGAGGCCTGCCCTCTTCCGTGGTGACCCGCAGCCGGAAGCCGTCCCGGGAAACGATGAACTCCGGCGCGCCTCTCACATGGGAGACGACACGGCAGCCTCCGGAAACCAGGGCGTCCTTAAGCGTTCTTGCGGCCAAAGAGCGGCCGGGGACGGCAACGGTTACGCTGCCCTCGATCCCGCAGCATTTTGATGCGGCGGAGGCGAGGGCCAGGTCCACGCCCATGAGAGTTTCCCGGTTTTTTATCGTGTGACATGAGATGTTAGGCCGGTCTCCCCTTAAAGCCGCCTCCACCCTCCGCTCCATGGAGCGGGACAGGGGCAGACCTTCGCGGCCGAAAAGCCTTATATAGGGTTCATTGTCCGGGGCAGCGATGAAAACGGAGGCGGCGGCGCTGCAAAGAGAGGAGGCGAAGGCCGCCGCCGCGTCATATTTTGCGTCGCAGCACACGGCTTTTCCCCCGGAGAGCAGCACCCCGGACTCCACGGCGAGAGCTGCCGCAGCGGCGCAGGGGGAGCCGTCGTGGGATATGACGCAGGTGCCTAAATTCGACAGCGCGGCTCCCACGGAATAGCCCGCCCAGGGGGCTATAGTGCCTCCGCCCGTTCCCCTTATGAAGCCTCCGAGGCAGAGGGAGGGGGAGAAGCCCCGGAGCCATGGATTATCCCCGGGGCGGAAGCGGGTGTTGTCGGGAATGGCGACGGCCGGAGGGACGCGGGTGCTTTCCGGGACGACGGAGCATTTGCCCACCACGGCCCCGTCCCCCAGAACGCTGCCGGGGAGAAGAGCGGAGCCCTCGCCTAAAACGGCGCCCTCGCAGAGGATCGCACCCTCGGCGGCGGAGCCGCGCTTCATGACGGCGCCGTCCAGGATGCTGCCGCTCACCGCGGCTCCACGGCAGATGCGGCTGCCGCTGCCCAGGGCTGCAAAGGGGCCCAGCCTTGCCCCCGGCTCGATGAGCACGTCCTCGCCGATATATACCGGGGGCGCGGCAACGGCCCCCGCCGGGACGGGGGAGGCGGACCAGACGCCGCCGGATATCCTCGGGGACAGGGCCGGCAGCTCTATTAGGCCGGAAAGGGCGTCTTTGGAGCATTGGAGATACGCCTCCGGCGTGCCCACGTCCCGCCAGTAGCCCTCAGCCCCGAAGGCGAAGAGCTTAAGGTCCCTTTTCAGCATATCCGGGAAAAGGTCATGGCCGAAGTCGTATTCCCTGTTTTCCGGTATGAGGTCAAGACAGCGGGGGGAGATGACGTAAATGCCGGTGCTGATGTCCGCCGTCACCACGTTTTCCCAGGCGGGCTTTTCGGAAAAGGCGGTTATGCGCCCGTCCTCCGAGGAGACCACGGCGCCGTATTCCGTGGGGTCGTCGCTTTTCACGGTTATTATCGTGGCGTCGGCGTTTTTCTCCCGGTGATAGGCCATGGCGGCGGCAAGATCCAGGTCGCAGACGCAGTCCCCGGAGATAACGAGGGCGTCCTCACCGGCGAAAAAGCCGCTTAAGTCCCGAACGCTCCCCGCCGTTCCCAGGGGCTCGGATTCCACACGGGTGCGGAGAGATACTCCCGCCCCGGTCCCGTCGCCGTAGCGGGCAATTACCTGGTCGGGGAGGCAGCGGAGAGTGATGCATATATCGTCAAAACCGTTTTTCCGCAAGAGCTCCAGGGTGTAGTCCAGCACGGGACGGCCCAGGAGCCTCACCATCGGTTTGGGGCGGAGAGCCGTTACGGGCCATAGCCTCGTTCCCTCGCCCCCGGCTGTTATTACTGCTTTCAAAAAAACAGCTCCTTTTTGTGGTTTTCCGTTCAGAGAGCTATTTTGTCCCCGGGGAGGGATTTTATACAATACATTTAATAATAAAAAGTTATATATTTTTGTTGTACTCGGGAGAGTTATTTGATAAAATAACTACGTATGTTTTGCGCCGGGGTCGCGGCAGGGAAGGAGCAACGGCATTGAACAAGAAAATCAAGAGAATGTTTGAGCCGAATCTGCGGCT
>JAFYCQ010000013.1 GCA_017539635.1 Oscillospiraceae bacterium | reverse complement strand
GTCCTTGTTTTTCTTCTTTCCGGCTTCCTTCTCAAGAACCTCCCGGTAGCCCTCAAATTCCTTCAGGCGCGCTTCCGTGACCGTCGGATAGTGAGGGTCCATATCCAAAAGAGTCGCCAGAATGATCTCACTGACCACGTAACGCATATACCACTTGTGATCCGCTGGGACCACGTACCAGGGAGTATCCTCCCCCGCGGTCTTATTGATCGCCTCCTCAAAGGCTTCCTGGTAGTCATCCCAGTACTTCCGCTCCTCGAAATCAGATCCTGAGAACTTCCAGTTCTTCTCCGGCTCCTCGATTCTGGAGAGGAAGCGCTTGGCCTGCTCCTTCTTGGAGACGTTCAGGAAGATCTTGACCGTCCGGACGCTGTTGTTCCACAGATATTTTTCATAGTTGCAGATATCCTCATAGCGGTGCTCCAGCTGCTCCTTGGGATCGATCCTTTCCGCGTGGGCCTGGGTCTTCCACAGCTTCTTGACCCGATAGATAAGCACGTCCTCATAGTGAGAGCGGTTGAAGATCGCTATGTGGCCCTTGCTGGGAACACACTGCTCGACCCTCCACAGATAATCGTGGGCCAGCTCCACGGAGGACGGCGCCTTGAAGGCCGTCTCATGAACGCCGTGAGGAGTAAGGCAGGTGAGCACCGCCTTGATGGTCCCGTCCTTGCCGGCCGCGTCCATCGCCTGGAAAAGGAAGATCACGCCCTCCTTCTGATCGGCGTAAAGCTTATCCTGCAGCTCCTGGATCTTGTCGAAATTTTCATGCATCTTCGCTTCGGCAATTTTCCTGTCCGAAGCAAGGGACGTCTCGCTTGTGGATACCTTAGAGAGCTTAAAATCCCGGCTCCCGTCGTACCTGTACTCTTTCAGCATAAATAAACCTCCAATTATCGCAAACGTATTCGCTCCGGGCTCTTCGCCGGACTCTTTCAGCACTGTTTTTTTAATTATTATATACCACAAAGTCAGGGCCTTTTCAACAAAAACAACATATAGAAACAAATAAACTAATCAAACTGATATGCCGATGCGTTTTTATTGCCCGGGAAGGAAAAAACAGGGCCGAAGCGGGGCCTTTTCAATTATGCCCGCCCTCTGTTCGTCAGCTCTCCCGCTTGTTATCTCAGGCAAGTAATGATATAATAACCGCAAAGCGGTCATTATACTTGATTTAAGCCGTGGCGCGGGGACGCGCCACATGGCAATTTATACCATAGCACAGCTATGGTATAATAAAAAATAATTATTCCTGCAGCTGCCGGGGAGCGATCATCTGACCGGCAGTTTGGAAGGAGCTGCGGTATGGGATATTACATTCTGGAAGAAACCATGAGAGCGTGCACGGCGGACGAGCTGCACAGCCAGACGGAGCGCCAGTACGTCGCGGTGCTGACGACGCCGGAGTGGAAGACGGAGCGGGAACGCTTTGACATGGGGATCGAACTGGAGCCGGACGTGGCGAACATCCACAACACCAAGGCGGAAGTGAATTTCGACTCCATGACGGGAACCTTTCAGCTTCCTGACCGGGAGCGCATCGGGGAAGCGGACTACCGCTTTGCCTTTGCCCTGGACGAAAAGGGGATAGTGTTCATAGACGACAGCGGCAAGGCGGAGCAGATGATACGCATAATCCAGCGCACCAAGCGCTGGAGAGAGCCCTCTTTGGAGCGCTTTATCTATGACTTTCTGGAGCAGATCGTGGACAACGACCTCTCCCTTATGGAGCGGTATGAGGAGGAGCTGGATCGGATAGAGGACTCCATCCTCGCCATGCAGGGAAAGGGCGACATGGTGCGGGTCAACGAGATACGCAGCGACGTCCGTGAGCTGCTGGTACATTATGAGCAGGTCATCGACATGACCCAGGAGCTGGAAGAAAATGAAAACGGGTTTTTCAGCGAAACGAATCTGCGGTATATGCACCTGTTTATGAACCGCATGGCCAGGCGCCACGACTCGGCCATCTCCCTGCGGGATCACACCATGCAGGTGCGGGACCTGTATAACGCACAGATGGAGGTAAAGCAGAACCGCACCATGACGCTTTTGACCGTCGTTACGACGATCTTTATGCCGCTGACCCTCATCGCCGGATGGTACGGCATGAACTTCCGCTATATGCCGGAGCTGGAATCCCGGCTGGGCTACCCGGTGGTGATAATAGTCAGCCTGCTCATTGTGGTCTTCTGCCTTATCCTCTTCAAAAAGAAGAAATGGCTGTAATCAAAAGGCGGACTTTACACAAGCGCCGTCAGCCGTTATATTGATATTACAGAAATACGGACAAAGGAGAGCGCGTATGAAATATCCACATCTGTTTTCACCCATAACTCTCGGAAATCTGACTTACAGAAACCGCATTTTCGCCTCCCCCACGGGCCTGCCCATGGTGATACCCGGGGAGTTTCTGAAGCGGGAGTGCATCGCCTTTTACGAGCAGCGGGCAAAGGGCGGCGCGGCCTCGGTGTCCCTGGGCGACTGCATCGTCCACACCCCCACAGGCCTGCAGCACCCCTATAAGCCCCGCCTTGACGACCCGTATATAATCTCGTCCCTGGCCGCCGCCGCCCGGGCCATTTCCCGCCACGGCGCCGTGGCCGCCCTGGAGCTTTCCCACGGGGGCAAGTTCGCCAACAACGCCAATTTCGTCACAAAGACAATGAGCACCGGCCTGCCGGCCTACGGGCCGGACGAGGAAATGACGCCGGAGGGCGTTCTTATCCGCGAGATGCCGGAGGAGCTGATAAACACAATAGTGGAGGCCTACGGAAATGCCGCCCGCCTTGCCAAAAACATGGGCTTCGGCATGATAGTTGTCCACGGCGGCCACGGGTGGCTGCTGCACCAGTTCATGTCCCCAAAGACGAACCACAGAAAAGACAAATTCGGCGGCTCCCTTGAAAACCGCTGCCGTTTCGCCCTTATGGCCCTGGACGCCGTAAGAGCGGCGGTGGGGAAGAGCTTCCCCGTCGAATTTCGCATGAGCGGGGCGGAGTTCACCCCCGGAGGGTACGATCTGGAGGAGGGCGTGGAGATAGCAAAGCTCGTATCTCAGAAAATAGACC
Source organism: Oscillospiraceae bacterium (assembly GCA_017539635.1). Classification (GTDB taxonomy): domain Bacteria; phylum Bacillota; class Clostridia; order Oscillospirales; family Oscillospiraceae; genus RGIG6969. Next base: position 1,295 of record JAFYCQ010000013.1, on the reverse strand, counting down.
TGCTGCACGTATCCGCCGGCGTCCACGACGACCCGGACAGCACCGTGATAACCCACCCCTCGATGTTTGAAGAGCACGGGCGCAACGTCTTTTTGGCCGAGCGGATAAAAAAGGCGGTGGACTGCCCCGTCGCCACCATAGGCGCCCTGAACGACCCGGAGCAGATGGAGGAGATAATCGCCTCCGGCAAGGCGGACGTGGTGGAGATGAGCCGTGCCCTCACCGCCGACCCCTATCTTCCCCTGAAGGCCGCCTCCGGACGGGAGGACGAGATAGTCAGATGCATCCGCTGCTTCCTCTGCCTCAACCAGACCACCTCCACCCGCAATATTCGCTGCGCCGTGAACCCCGTTATTGGCGCGGAGCTGGAGCACGCCTATGAGCCGCCGAAGGCTGCGCCGGGAAAGCGCGTTCTCGTGGTGGGCGGCGGCCCCGGCGGCATGGAGGCGGCGTTGGAGGCCGCCAAAAGAGGCCACGACGTAACGCTGTGCGACGACCACGACCGGCTGGGCGGCCAGATGCTCTGCGAGGAGTTCGTCCCCTTCAAAAGGGAGATGTACGGCTACGCCGGACAGAAGCAGAGAGAGCTGGAAAAGGCCGGAGTTCACATCCGCTGCGGCACGAAGGTCACCCGCCAGTGGGCCGAGGCGTTCAAGCCGGATATTCTGATCTGCGCCGCGGGAGCCTCGCCCTTAAAGCCGCCTATCCCCGGTATCGATCTGCCGAACGTAAAGGACATCGACGACCTGAGAAAGGAAGACAACGGCATAGGAAAGCGGGTGGTCATTATCGGCGCGGGATTGGTGGGCTGCGAGACGGCCGCGCACCTGCTCAACCTGGGCCATGAGGTCACGATTCTGGAAATGCTGGACGATTACGCCGTGGACGCCACCTTGTGGCACAAGCAGGCGCTGCGTCAGCAGATAATCGGCAGGGCGGACCTGCGTCTGGGCACCAGAGCCGTGGAGATAACGCCGGAGCACATCACGGCGGAAAAGGACGGGGTGAGAGAGATCATTCCCTGCGACACGGTGTTCTGCGCCGCCGGCTTGAAGCCCAGAGTGGACGTGAGAAACGAGCTGCGGGGCATAACGCCCTATTACTACGAGCTGGGGGACTGCTTAAAGCCCGGCCTGCTGTTCCACGCCATATCCCAGGGACATTTTATCGGAAGAGACGTGTGATATTAAAATAGCAGCGCCGCAAAAACCTGCGGCGCTGCTGCTGTATTTGTTCATTTTCCCTCGTAGGCTATGATGCTGTCCACGTCCCGCCCCGTGAGCTTTGCCCGGCCG
>JAFYCQ010000206.1 GCA_017539635.1 Oscillospiraceae bacterium | reverse complement strand
GATAGACCAGCAGCACCTGGACATCCGCACCATAACCATGGGCATATCCCTGAGAGACTGTGCCAGAACGGATGTAAAGGCCTGCTGCGAAGCCATATATGACAAGATAACCTCCCGGGCGGAAAAGCTCGTCAAGACCGGTGAGGAGATAGAGCGGGAATTCGGCATACCCATCGTAAACAAGCGCATTTCCGTAACTCCCATCGCCATCGCCTGCGAATCCTGCCGGACAGAGGACTACGCCCCGTTCGCCAAGGCGCTGGACGATGCCGCCAAGGCTGTGGGGGTGAACTTCATCGGCGGTTTTTCCGCATTGGTGCACAACGGCTTTACTGAGGGGGACAGGAGGCTTATCGATTCCATACCCCGGGCGCTGGCGGAGACCGACCGGGTCTGCTCCAGCGTGAACGTGGCCACCACAAGAGCCGGAATAAACATGGACGCCGTGGAGTTGATGGGCGAGACGGTCAAAAAGGCCGCCGAGTTAACAAAGGACAACGGCGGCATGGCCTGCGCAAAGCTGGTGGTGTTCGCCAACGCCGTGGAGGACAACCCCTTCATGGCCGGCGCTTTTCACGGCGTAGGGGAGCCGGAATGCGTCATAAACGTGGGCGTATCCGGCCCCGGTGTTGTTTCCGAGGCCATAAAGGCCTGCCGCGGCCTGCCCTTTGACGAGCTGGCGGAAACCATTAAAAAGACGGCCTTCAGGATAACCCGCATGGGAGAGCTGGTGGCGCGGGAGGCGTCCAAGCGCCTGGGCGTACCCTTCGGTGTGGTGGATTTGTCTCTGGCCCCCACCCCGGCCATAGGGGACAGCGTGGCGGATATTCTGGAGGAAATGGGCCTTTCCACCGTGGGAATGCACGGCACCACGGCAGCTTTGGCCCTGTTAAACGACGCGGTCAAAAAGGGCGGCGTGATGGCCTCCTCCCACGTGGGAGGACTTTCGGGCGCATTTATTCCGGTGTCCGAGGACGCCGGAATGATAAGGGCGGCGGAAAACGGCTCTCTGAGCATAGAAAAGCTGGAGGCCATGACCTGCGTCTGCTCCGTGGGCCTGGACATGATAGCCATACCGGGAGATACGCCCGCCTCCACCATTTCGGCCATAATAGCCGACGAGGCGGCCATCGGCGTTGTAAACAACAAGACCACCGCCGTGAGGGTGATCCCCGCCCCCGGCAAGACCGTGGGGGACAGAGTGGACTTCGGCGGCCTTTTGGGCAGCGCTCCGGTCATGCCCGTGCGGGGCGGCTCGGCGGAAAAATTCACCACAAGGGGAGGGCGCATACCCGCGCCCCTGCACAGTCTGAAAAATTAATAAAAGAATTGCGCCCCTTCATTGTTCGACTTTTCTTGACAATGGAGGGGCAAAGTGCTATTATTCTGTTAATTTCAGAACAAACGTCGGTGCCGCCGGGTGTTGCCCGGGGGTAAAAGGGAAACAGGTGAAAGTCCTGTGCGATCCCGTCACTGTAATTGGGGAGCGAAAAGCCATCATGTCACTGGCCGAAATAGGCCGGGAAGGCCGCGCTTTGAGCTGTGATCCATAAGTCAGGAAACCTGCCGCCGTTTGACGCGGGGAGGCTCATGCCTCCGGCCACGAGGAATTGGTCTTGCGGAATCTCGCCGCTTTCAGCGGTTTTTCAGCTTGCCTTTCCGTTTCGGGGAGGCTTTTTTTGTTGAAATGCTCCAACGGCGATTCCAAATATATGTATTTTTATATGGAGGGTTTTAAATGAAAAAACTGTTAGCACTTCTCCTCGCCTGCCTTATGCTGGTATCTCTGCTGGCCGGCTGCGCGGGGACTCCCGCTCCCCAGACTCCCGCCCCGGCGGAAGAGTCCAGCGAGCCCGCACCCGAGGCCGAGGCCGAACCCGAGGACGAGGATGAAAACTACGACACCGGCGACGCCTCTCTGGACGATCCCCTGAACGCCGACGGCATCGGCGAAAACGAGCTGCTTGTCGTATCCTTCGGCACCAGCTTCAACGACAGCCGCCGCGAAACCATAGGCGCTATCGAAAAGGCCATGATCGAGGCCTTCCCGGAGTATGACGTCCGCCGCGGCTTTACCAGCCAGATAATCATTGACCACGTATTAAAGCGTGACGGTGAGGTCATCGACAACATTACCGAGGCCCTTGACAGAGCTGTTGCCAACGGAGTAAAGAACCTTGTCGTGCAGCCCACCCACCTGATGCCCGGCTTCGAGTACAACGACGTCCTCGACGAGATCGCCTCCTACTCCGACGCCTTTGACAGCATTTCCATCGGCCGCCCCATCCTGGACACCGATACCGACTTCGCCGTTGTCGCCGACGCCATCGTGAACGCCACCAAGGAGTATGACGACGGCAGCACCGCCATAGTCTTCATGGGCCACGGCACCGAGGCCGCCTCCAACGGAGTTTACGCCAAGATGCAGGGCATTCTTTCCGGCATGGGCATGGAAAACTACTACATCGGCACCGTTGAGGCCGAGCCCTCCCTTGACGACGTCCTGGCTCTTGTCCAGGCCGGCGACTACACCCGCGTCGTCCTCGAGCCCCTCATGATAGTTGCCGGCGACCACGCCAACAACGACATGGCAGGCGACGAGGAGGATTCCTGGAAGACCGTTTTTGAGAGCGCCGGCTACGAGGTGGAGTG
>JAFYCQ010000205.1 GCA_017539635.1 Oscillospiraceae bacterium | reverse complement strand
GGATAATAATGCTGGCGGGCGGCGGGCTTGCCGCCGTGACGACGGACGCCGGCACCGACGCCGAGCTTCAGAAAAACATCGGAATAATCGTCATTGCCGGTATCGCAGCCGTGTTATCCGGAGTCCTCACGCTTATTCAGGGCTTCGCTTCCTTAAGCGCCGCAAAAAACGGCAAAAAGCATCTGCTGGTAAGGATCTTCGCCATACTGAGCATCATCTTAGCCATAATCGAGGCCGTGATCTGCCTTATCGGCGGAAACCTTAACGGCGTGAACCTCATAAGTCTCATCGTCTCGCTTGTTATAAGCGTGATAGTCCTCCTGGCCGCCAACACGGTAAGGAAGAGCGCCAAAAGCCAGATCACCGAATAAACAAAATAAGGGCGTGCCGAAGCACGCCCCTTGGGGGGCTGTATCAAAACAGCCCCTCACTTTTTTAAAACCCGAGATTGAGTCCTCCCGTAAACTTCGCCATGCCGTCGTTCATGGCGCTTTCCGCCTGACGCAGAGCCTCGTTCACCGCAGCCACCACGGTGTCGCACACCATTTCGGCGTCCTCGGGGGTGAGGGCCTCCGGGTCTATCTCCAGGCTCTTCAGCTCACGCTTTCCGGTGACGGTGGCCTTCACCATGCCGCCGCCGGCGGTGGCTGTAAACTCCCGCTCCTCCACCTCAGCCTGCATTTTCATCATGTCCTGCTGCATCTGCTGCATTTTCTTCATGGCGCCGAGGTTCATGCCTCCGCCGCCTCCGAAGCCGCCGCGAAATCCGCCTTTTGCCATTTTTATCTTCCTTTCACTCGAATTTTACGTTGGAAAATTTACTGAGCCTGTCGAGCTTATCCTCGGCGGGCGCTGTTTTTTCAGGTATCTCCGTCTTGCTCTCCGCCAACTCGACCTTTACGACGCAGGGGCCGGCCGTGAGCTTTTCCGCCGCGGCTTTAAGAGCCGTGGTGACGGAGGAGACGTTCAGGATGTTTTCCGCGAACCGGTTTTTTACGCGGAGCGTGAGGACTCCGCTCTCATACTCTCCTTCGGCGTTGTCCCGGCTGTCCAGTATCATCCGCTGGGACGGGGTTAGGGCAGCTTTCGCCGTTTTAAGTACATCGGCCCATATATCGCCGCCGGACGCCTCCTGCTTTGCCGGCTCCGGTTTTTTCTCCGGGGCGGGCATCGGAGCGGAAGCGGTTTTTTTGACCGGGGCGGGAGTCGGTACCGGCTCTTCGTCCCAGGGAGGGGCGTCTTCGTCGGGCGATTTTTGCGGCGCGGGGGCCGGGGCCTTTCGGGGTCTTTCCGCCGCCCCGCTCTCCAGCCGCTCTATCCTTGCGCTGAGGGCATATAGATCCTCCGCCGCCTCGGGCGAAGCCAAGCTTATAAGGCACATTTCCGCGTTTATTCTCCTGTCCCCGCCCTTTAGGGGAGAGGCCGCGTCCTGGAGCTGGGTCAAATATCTTATAAGCTGCTGCTTTGAAAGTTTTTTGGAAAATCCGGAGATGACCTCCGGGGGATACGCCCCGCTCATAAGGCCGCCGCCGTTTTTGGGGGCCACCTGGCTCAAAAGCACGTCCCTGCAAAGAGAGCCCAGCTCTCCCAATACCCCGGCGGGATCCTTGCCGCCGAAATACATTTTGTCGAACTGCTCAATGGCCGAGGCCGCGTCGCCGTCGGCGATGGTGTCAAGCATCCTCGCCGTGTCCAGCGCGCCCGCCAGGCCCACCGCGTCATAGACCGCCTTTTCGTCCACCGTGCCCACCCCGGCGCACTGGTCGAGCAGCGACAGGGCGTCCCGCATGGAGCCGTCGGCAAGCCTCGCCAGAAGAGAGGCCGCCCCGTCGGTCAGGTCGATGTTTTCCTTTTCCGCCACGAATCTGAGCCGGGCCGCTGCGTCCTCCGCCGAAATGCGCTTGAAGGAAAACCGCTGACAGCGGGACAGGATAGTGGCCGGTACCTTCTGCAATTCCGTCGTGGCCAGTATGAAAACAAGGTGCTCCGGCGGCTCCTCCAGTATCTTCAGCAGAGCGTTGAAGGCCGCCGTGGACAGCATGTGGACCTCATCGACTATATAGACCCGCTTTTTCACCGCGGCGGGGGTGAATACCGCCTCGTCCCGGAGGGCCCTTATATTGTCCACGCCGTTGTTGGAGGCTGCGTCCAGCTCCTCCACGTCCAGAACGGCGCCGCTCTCGATGCCCCTGCAGGAATTACATTCGTTGCAGGGGTTGCCGTTTTGCGGGTTTTCGCAGTTTATGGCCCGGGCAAGAAGCTTTGCGCAGGTGGTCTTGCCGGTGCCTCTCGTTCCCACGAAGAGATAGGCGTGGGACAGCCGCCCGGTCACAAGCTGTCTTTTTAAGGTCTCCGTGACGTGTCCCTGCCCCACCACATCGTCAAAGGTGCGGGGTCTCCATTTTCTGTATAGCGCCTGGTACAAAAGCTCCCACCCCTTCAACAAATAATCGCGCGCCGTATGACAAGACCGCACACCGGCCTTTGGAAAATGCGATATGCCCGCTTGGACGGCTTCAGGCTCCGGACCGGCTTCCCCGCGGCACACAAAGGTTTCCGCTTAATGCTGCTCGGTTCCCCGCCTGACATGGTTCACAGTCCTTCGTTGCGCGGGACCGATCCCTCAGCGCCATCCACCGACGGCTTGACGGCACATCGCACTCCCGGGGGCCGGGATTCGCCCCTGCTGTAGCGGATTGCAGGTACAGGGCACCGCTGACTCCCCGGTTAGTGCGGCCTTGCCACGCGGCGCGCGGCAGATATGATTATAACTCAAATAATTCTAATTATCAATATTTAAAAGTCCCAAAATCTCCCGGTGGATATCCTCCACGGAGCGCATTTTGCCGCCGCTGAGGCATTCCACCGTCAGCCAGCCGGACACGGCCGCGCACCAGTCCGCCGCCTTAAGGGAGCGGACCTGGAAGCCGGGGTCCTTTTCGTGGATGTCCTTTTTCCCCTCGTCCCCGCCGTACCGGACGGACATGAGGGCCTGGCTTATTTCCGGCTCCGTCCTCAGATATATGACGGCGTCCGGGGCCGGTATGCCCAAAAGCCCGTACTCATAGGAGTTCAGCCAGTTCAAGTATTGCTCCCACTCGGTCTCAGGCAGCTTTGCGCACTGGTGTATGGCGTTTGAGGTGGCGTAGCGGTCGGCTACGACCGTGCCGCCCTCCAGATAAAATCCGCCCCAGTCGGTTTTGAAGC
>JAFYCQ010000204.1 GCA_017539635.1 Oscillospiraceae bacterium | reverse complement strand
GCTTCCAGCGCCGCGTGGATGGAGTAGCCCTTGACGCTGCGGCAGGAGCCTCGCCCCACGCCGTCGGAGACGCATATTACCACCGCCGGGCGGTACAGCTTCTCAACCAGTCTCGACGCTACGATCCCGGCAACACCCAGGTGCCAGTTTTCAGAGGCCACCACTAAGGGCGCAGAGCTCTTCGGCTGGTTTTCCGCCAGAGACAACGCTTCCTCGAACATCTCACATTCAAGAGCCCGGCGGCAGGTGTTCTTCTCGCAGAGAGCGGCGGCGTATGTTTCCGCCTCCTCCTCGCTCTCCGAAAGCATCAGCTTCACGGCAAGGGAGGTCTCCCCCATCCTGCCGGCGGCGTTCAGGCGCGGCCCAAGGGAAAAGCCTATTACCGACGCCGTAACGGCAGAAATATCTATGCCGGAGGCGCGGGCAAGGCAGGCTATGCCCGGTCTCAAACCTTTTCTCATGACTTCAAGGCCCTTTTTGACCAGGATCCTGTTTGCTCCCGTGACGGGCATAACGTCTGCCACCGTGCCGAGAGCTACAAGGTCTGAGTATTCCTCCAGAAGCTTTTCCGAGGAAGCATCTCCCTCGCAGGCACAGACAAGGGAAAAGGCGACGCCCACACCGGCCAGATGCTTGCAGGGGTACCGGCAGCCGGGTATCTTCGGGTCCGCCACCGCCACGGCCCGGGGTGTTTTGAGGCCGCACTCGTGGTGATCCGTTATTATTATATCCATTCCCAGGGACGCTGCGTACTCCGCCTCATTGACGGAGGTAATGCCGCAGTCCACGGTGACGCCCAGCTTTATGCCGGATGCGGCCGCATCGTCCACCGTTTTCTCCGAAAGGCCGTAGCCGTCCTCCCGGCACTCCGGGATTATAAGGCGGCAGCTGAGGCCCTTGCTGCGTAGATATTTTACCAAAATGCAGCTGGCGGTTATGCCGTCCACGTCGTAGTCGCCGAAGACGGCCACGGGCTCTTTTTCCGCGATCGCCCGCTTTAAGCGCTCCGATGCCCTGTCCATGCCGGTAATGAGCATGGGGTCAGGCAGAGCTTCCGTCCCGCTCTCCGTGAACTTCACCGCCTCTTCCGGCGTCAGGATGCCCCGGGAGGACAGCACCGTCGCCACCAGGGGGTTGAAACCGGCGCGGCATAGGCTGACCGCCGCCGGTCTGTCATATCCTGAAATGCTCCAGTCTGTGTAATTCGTGCCGCGCTCCCCCCTTTCGGTCATTTTCTTTGTTATTTCTTCTTGAGATATACTCCCCGGTAAATGCCGCCCACGATCACCGAGCCGCCTATTATGTTTCCAATGGTCACGGGGATCAGGTTCTTAAGGAAGAAATTGCCCCAGGTGAGTACCGCCGGAGCCTCTGCCCCGGAGGAAACAAAAGCCGCCGAGTATCGGGCAAAAAGCCCCGCGGGTATGTAGTACATATTGGCCACGCTGTGCTCAAAGCCGCAGAGGACGAAGAGCATAATGGGGAAGAACAGTCCGATTATTTTGCCGCTCACCGTTTTTGCGGCGAAGCTCATCCAGACGGCTATGCAGACAAGGAAGTTGCACAGAATACCACGAAGTATCGCCCCTCCGAAGGTAAGGGAGCATTTGGCCGCCGCCGTAGATACGGTGACCGCCGCCGCTGCGCCGCCGTTGAGGGAAAAGAGTCCGGTCCCCGCCATTATGACCGCCACCAGCATCGCCCCGATGAAATTGCCGATATATACGAAAAGCCAGTTTCGCAGCATCTGGGAGACCTTCACGTCCCCGGTGAGGACAGGCACGGCGATAAGGCAGTTGCCGGTAAAAAGCTCGCTGCCGGCTATAAGCACCATGGCAAGCCCCGCCGGGAAAACGCAGGCTCCCGCCAGTTTGGCCGCCCCGGCGCTCTCCATGAAGGCCGACACGGTGTTGGCCCCCACGGCGCCCAGTGATATGAACATGCCGGCCAGAACGCCCAGAAACAGGAGCTTTACAGATGACATGGATGTCTTTGTCTTTCCGATACCGATTACGTTGTTCGCTACCTCAGCCGGTGTGAACATGACCACTCCTCCTTCTTCCGACAAATAGTTACAATAATATAACTTATAATATACCACAGGCTTACGGGATTTGCAATCTATAAAGGGCCGTCAAATGAGAAAAAAATGGCAATGTGGAGCTGCCCATAAGACTGCGGCTTGTGTATTGTCAGGTCATATGCTAAAATATGGGAATACTGCGAAAAAGAGGTATGCTTTAATGGACAGGCTTTTATTGGCGTCAGATTATCAGGAGGGGGCTCACCCGGCTGTATTGAGGCGTCTTGCCGAGACAAACATGGAGAAAACCTCCGGCTACGGAACGGACGAGTTCTGCGCCGCCGCCGGGGATAAGATCAGAGCCGCCTGCGGCTGTCCCGACGCCGCCGTGCATTTTCTTGTGGGCGGCACCCAGACGAACGCGACTGTCATCGACGCACTTCTTGGCCCATGCCAGGGAGTTATCGCCCCCGAAAGCGGGCATATAAGCACCCACGAGGCCGGAGCGATCGAATTTGGCGGGCATAAAGTGCTGGCGCTGCCCCAAAGCCTGGGAAAACTCGATGCAGAAACCATACGGGATTTCTGCTCGGCCTTTTTCGGCGACCAAAACCGGGAACACATGGTGGAGCCCGGAATGGTGTACGTCTCACAGCCCACGGAGTTCGGCACTTTGTATTCTCTTTCCGAGCTTACAGCCATCAGCGAGGTATGCCGGGAATACAGCCTGCGTCTTTATCTGGACGGGGCGCGGCTGGCCTATGCCCTGGCCTGCGAAAAAAATGACGTTTCCCTTTCGGATATAGCGCGGCTTTGCGATGCGTTTTATATCGGAGGAACAAAATGCGGCGCGCTTTTCGGCGAGGCCGTAGTAATACCAGACCCCAAGCTGCTGCCCCGTTTTTTCACAATTACAAAGCAGCACGGCGCCCTTTTGGCAAAGGGGCGGCTGCTGGGCGTGCAGTTTGACGCCCTGTTTACCGACGGTCTGTATATGGAAATCGGCCGGTCGGCCATTCTGGCGGCGGACAGAATGCGCGAAGCTGTCAAAGGCGCGAATTTCTGCCTTGCCTTGGATTCCCCCACAAATCAGGTGTTCCTGCTGCTGGAAAACAGCGAAGCGGAGCTGCTCTCTGAAAGCGTCGATTTCAGCTTCTGGGAACGGCGGGACGCTTCACACATCGTCGTGCGCCTGGCGGCAAGCTGGGCGACCACTCCGGATGAGGCAGACCGCCTCGGGGCTGTACTTCGCCGGATAAAAGCCTCTGCCGGAGCATGAAACAGCACGGTATAAACTATCTGAAAAATCAACGGAGAGCCCCGTCAGGGAGCTCTCCGTTGCTGTTTATTTCATTTTCGAAAAATGCTTCTGCCGTCGTTTATTCGTTTATCTCCACCTGCTGGGCGACGAGGCGGTCGGCTCCGTACTTTTCCCGGAGCTTCGGCTTTTCGATTTTGCCGGTGGAGTTTCGCGGCACGGTATCGAAGATAATCATACGGGGCCGCTTGTATCTGGGCAGCACCTTGCAGTATTCGTCTATCTCCTCCTTGGTGGCGGTCACGCCATCCTTGAGCTCGATGACCGCGGCGGCTATCTCACCCAGGCGGGCGTCAGGCACGCCGATGACGGCCACGTCCTTGATTTTCTCGTTGCCCCGGAGGAAATCCTCTATCTGCACAGGGTAGATGTTTTCTCCGCCCATGATGATGACGTCCTTTTTGCGGTCCACGAGCCAGAAGAAGCCGTCCTCGTCGCAGAAGGCCATATCGCCGGTATAGAGCCAGCCGTCCTTAAGGACCTCCTTTGTTGCCTCTTCGTCCTTGTAGTAGCAGGTCATGACGCCGGGTCCGGACACGATGAGCTCGCCCACTTCGCCCCGGGGCAGCTCTTTGCCGCTGCCGTCCACCACCTTGGCGCTCCAGCCGTAGCCGGGAATGCCTATTGCGCCCACCTTGTGGAGATTTCCCACGCCCAGGTGGACGGTGCCGGGGCCGGCGGACTCGGAGAGGCCGTAGTTTGTGTCGTAATCGTGATTGGGGAAGTGCTTCATCCACCTCTCGATGAGGCTGGGGGGCACCGGCTGGGCGCCGATGTGCATCAGCCTCCACTGGGACAGCTCGTAATCTGCCAGGTTCACCCTGCCGGAGTCGATGGCGTCCAGGATGTCCTGGGCCCAGGGCACCAGGAGCCAGACGATGGTGCATTTCTCCCGGGACACGGTC
>JAFYCQ010000203.1 GCA_017539635.1 Oscillospiraceae bacterium | reverse complement strand
GGTGGTCTTTATCATTCGCGTGATCAGGTTTATGGACAGCGGGATAAGCCGCCGGATAGTCTGGGGCAGAACAATATATCGGTAAGTCTGCATCCCGTTAAGGCCCAAAGCCTCCGCACTTTCATACTGATGAGCCGGTATGCTGATGATCGCCCCGCGGACAAGGTCGCCCATTTCTGCCGTCCCCCAGAAGGAGAACACTATTATGGCGGAAAGCTCTCCCGACAGGTTCCAGCCGAAAACCCTGGTGGTCCCGAAATAGACGATGAAGAGCAGCACAAGCTGCGGCATGATACGCACTATTTCAAGGTAACAGCGGGTTATTGCCCTGCTGACGGGATTTTTCCAGGTCATCAGCATTCCGACGAGAATCCCGGCAACGATACTGATGACCACAGATATCAGACTGATCTGAAGGGCGACACCGAGGCCGCCGAGGATTCTCGCCAGGTTTTTCCCTTTAAGAAGGACCTCAAGTCCCAAATCCGGCATGGCGGAGCCTCCTTTCCAGCAGGCTTCCCGCTATTGACACCGGAAGCAGAATAAGGAGATAAAACACCACCAGCAGGAAAAGGCTTTCCGTGGTCTGGTAATAAAGACCGATCAAATCCTTTGCCATAAACATCAGATCCATAAGGCTGATAGCGGAAAACACACTGGTTTCCTTAAGCAGGAAGATGACGTTCGCCATGAACGCCGGCATACTTATTGAAATAGCCTGAGGAAAAATCACGTAGCGAAGCGTCTGCCATCTGTTCAGCCCCAGGCTGTATGCGCTCTCGGTCTGCACGGTTTCGATCGCGTCGATACCGCTGCGGAACGCCTCTGCCATGTAGCTTCCTCCCAGAAAAGCGAGACCCACCATGCCGCAAACGGCGGCATTTGTCCGTATTCCGATTTTCGGAAGGCCGTAGTAAATAAAAAACAGCTGGATCAGCAGGGGCGTATTGCGGCTTATCTCGATGTAAACGGTCACTATCTGTCTAAGGACAGGGATCCGGTAATTCTGCACCATAGCGCAGAAGAGACCGATTATGATGGAAAACGCAATGCCCGCCGCTCCGATCTTTACCGTCAAAACCGCCGCCGTTTCATACAGCGGCAGGTAGTTGATTATAAAATCCCAGTTCAAGCCGCTATCCCTCTTTTCCCCGGACTGTCGGTTTGGTCTCGTTCATTTTTTCGAGGAGATGTTTTTTTGCCGGTCTGCGCACCAGAATTATGCGGTATTTCCAAAAGTGCTGTTATCTTACACCTATTTACCTACTTTGTCAATAGGTGTAATGAGTATTTATCTTTTTGCCGAAAAGCAACGGGTGGCTTTACTCAAATAAACAGGCTCATATCTGACTGCTCGCCGGAGCCCAGGAATGTAGCGACGCCCCCCAATTCCACGCCGTCGATCAGCTCCTCCCGACGTATGCCCATGATGTCCATGCTCATCTGGCAGGCCACTAAACGAACGCCGTGGGCTTTGGCACTTTCCATGAGCTCCTCCAGGGAGCTCACTCCCTTGCTTTTCATTATGCCGCGTATCATTTTTGCCCCCGCGCCGCACATATTCATGCGGGAAAGCCCCAGCCTTTTCGTTCCCCGAGGCATCATAAATCCGAACATCCTCTCAATAAAGCTCTTTGTTACACTTACTTTCTCCGGCTTTCTCAGAATATTGAGACCCCAGAAGGTGAAAAACAGAGTGACGCTCCTGCCCATTGCGGCGGCGCCGTTTGCCATTATGAAGGCGGCGATGGTCTTGTCAAGATCCCCGGAAAACAACACGAAGGTCTTGCCGCTGCGCTCCGTTTTGTCCGCTTCCGCCTTTACCGCCCTCCGGCGGGTGATGTCGGCGTGCACCACGCCGCCGTCTGATGAAACGGCGTCGAGTTTATTTCCCGTTCTCCGGCACCAGACCTGAATATCTGAGTAAAAGGCGACCTCCGTGGCCTCAACGCGGATCCTCGTTCCGTCGGGTCTGTCCCGCAGGTAATCCGCCACAAGAACGATGGGGCCGGGGCATTTAAGGCCCTTGGCGTCGATAAACACCGGAGCCTGCTCGCCTGCGGCTTTGTTTTCACCGGAGGCGGTCTCTCCTGAAATAAGCTCCCTGTATGCCAGGTAGCCGCCCTCAACATTTAAAACCTCGTACCCTCTGTCGGCCAGCACCTCGGCATACTGCCCGCTGATATTTCCCGACCGGCAGAAAATGACGACCGGCTTGTCCTTCGGTATGGAATCTACCAGAGAAGCAAACCGGGAAAAAGGTATGTTTATCGCCCCGTCGATACCGCCCGACAGGATCTCGTCCGGCTCTCTCAGGTCAACGAGGGTATATTTGGAAAAATCCAGTTCCGAAAACTCCCCCGCCGTTATGGTCTTATAGTCTTCCACAGTCAATGACCTCCTATAATAATCCCGAATGTGTGAGTTCCCTTAGCGATCAGTAATATCACAGACAGGTATTTTATAATCCGCAAGCCGTCTTATTGTCGGATTCTCCGAACAAATGCCGCAGTCGCTTCGCCGTTTGGAAAACTCTGCCTTACGAAAGCTCATTGTCAGGCCGTCGAAAACCAGCATTTTATCCGTAAGGAGCTCCCCCGTGCCGGTAATGTATTTTATCGCCTCCAAAGCCTGCAATGTGCCGATTACTCCCGCCACGGCGCCCACAACTCCCGCCTCGCGGCAGGTGGGTACGGCCTTTTCCGGCGGTTCCTCATCCAAGCATCGATAGCAGGGGCTTTCGTGGGGTATAACGGTCATCAGTTGCCCGCAAAAGCGCAGTATCCCCGCGTGGGAGAAAGCTTTATCCGCCATGACGCAGGCGTCGTTTATGAGGAACTTTGCCGGGAAGTTGTCGGTTCCGTCTATAACAAAGTCGTAGTCTTTTATAATATCGAGAATATTCCTTGATGTGACCCGTTTGGTATATGTCGTCGCCTCCACGTCAGGGTTAATGGCCCTTATGGTTTCGGCTGCGGATTCCGCCCTTTGCCGCCCCAAATCGTCTGTCGTGTGTATTATCTGCCGCTGCAGATTTGACAGTTCCACCGTGTCATCGTCGGCTATGCCGATTTTTCCCACCCCCGCGGCGGCAAGATACATGGCGGCGGGCGAGCCCAGGCCTCCTGCCCCGATGATGAGCACGCTGCCGTTTGCCAGCTTTTTCTGACCCTTAAGGCCGATTTCTTTCAGTATGATGTGGCGGGAATACCGCTCCAACTGCTCGTTAGTAAAGCTCATTTCATTACCTCATATGATAGTGCCGCCGCCTACAACGACATCGCCGTCGTATAAAACCACCGCCTGCCCCGGCGTTATCGCCCGCTGGGGCTCGTCGAACACGACCCGTATTTCATCCGGCCCCGTCTGACAGACCACCGCCCATTGCTCAGGCTGGCGGTATCGCACCTTTGCCTTAAGCCGCAGCGGCCGTTCAATGGAAGGGACTGAAATCAGGTTTATGTCTTTTGCATAAAGCTCCTTTGAATACAAATCAGAATCATTGCCCAATATGACCGTATTGCTCGCAGGGTCTATTCCGCAAACATACAGCGGCTCGGAAGATGAAATACCCAGCCCCCTTCTCTGCCCGACGGTATAGCGGATTATGCCTTTGTGAGTGCCGAGAACGCGGCCGTTTCGATCGGTGAACGGGCCTTCGGGAAACGTTCTTTCCGTGTATCTCTCAATAAAATCCCCATAGTCTCCGTTCTGTACAAAGCATATATCCTGGCTTTCGGGTTTGCCGGCAGTTCTGATGCCCTGACTGGCGGCGACTCTCCGCACTTCGGCTTTGGTCATGCAACCCAAAGGGAAACGGGTGTGGGCAAGCTGTTCCTGGTCCAGCATATAAAGAACGTAGCTTTGATCCTTGTTCCCGTCGAGTGCTTTTTTAAGCAGATACCTGCCGGAGTGGGCATCCTGCTCGATTCTCGCGTAATGACCCGTCGCTACAGCGCAGCAGGAAAGCTCCCTGGCCCGGAGGAACAGCTTGTCAAACTTAAGGAATCTGTTGCAATCGACACAGGGGTTCGGTGTGGCTCCGTTTTCGTATGCCTCAATAAAACGGTGTATAACGGTATCCTCAAAAAGTTCGGAAAAATTGAAGACATAATATGGCATCCCCAGCGAAAACGCCACGCGCCTGGCGTCCTCCACGTCATCCAGGGAACAGCAGGAACGTTCACGGGAAGCGCCGACAGTCTCATTATCGAAGAGCTTCATGGTAATTCCAATACAATCGTATCCCGCCGACTTCATCAGATACGCAGCGACAGAGGAATCCACGCCGCCGCTCATGGCGACAAGGGCTTTCTTTTTATCCTTAACTGACATCTGCAATAAGCACCTTCATTCTCCCGCCGCAGACCATGCCCTCCTCCGCCGCAATATCGGCGCTCATGTCGATATTCAGGCATCGCTGCCCGCCTGTCCCGATAATGCGGCGGGCGTCCTTCAAAACGGCGCCCTCGCTGCACCCGCCGCCGATAGTGCCGACGGTGCGGTTGTCAATATCCACGGCCATCATGGCGCCGGACTTTACCGGCGTGGAGCCGTCGGTCTCATATACCAGGAGCAGCGCCTTGGGCGTTTCATCGCGGGACAAAAACTCCAAAAGCGGCATATCTATATCCTCGGCGGTAAGCGTCGTTTCGTTGGAATGTCTTTTAAGCTCCGCCCGACGGCATTTTATAAGCTCTGCCGTTATGGAAACGGCTATCTCCTTTACCGTAAGCGCGTTTATCTCCACGCCTATAGGCGAGTGTATCCGCTCAAGGTCCCCTCGGGAAAAGCCCTCCTCCTCAAGCTGATTAAAGAGCATGGCGACTCTGCGCTTAGAGCCTATCATGCCGAGATACTTCGGGAATGTCCCCGGCAGAATCTCCCGCAGGCAGTCGGCGTCAAACCGGTGTCCCCGCGTTATTACGGCGACATAGTCCCGGTCCGTTATGCAAAGCTTCCTTATCGCGCTTATAAAGTCGTCGCATACTATTTCCCCGGCCTCCGGGAAGCGCTCATGGTTTGCAAATGCCGGACGCTCATCCACAGCCGTTACCGAAAACCCCAGGTCGGCGGCGTAGCGGCAAAGGGCCTGGGAAATATGCCCGCAGCCTAAAAGTATAAGCCGCTCCGGAGGGCGGAAATTCCGGATATAGGTCGTCCCTTCCATACTCAGCCTGAGAGCTGCGGGCCTTTTTTCCAAAGCGGAACAGTAAATATCTCTGATTTCATTTTTCACGCTTGTGTTCCTCGTTTTCAAATCAGTGTGCCGATTTTTTCCAAAGCCCTTATAAGCACGCTTTTGGGGCAGGCGATGTTCATGCGCATGAAGCCCTCGCCCCCGGCTCCGAAGACCGGGCCGCTGTGGAGCCTTACTCCAGCCTTATGCAGAAACAGGTCATAAAGCTCAGCGTCCTTAAGTCCCCAACCCCGGCAATCGAGCCAAAGGAGATATGTGCCCTCGGGCCTTACGAGGGAAATTTTTCCGCCTGTTCCCCCGCAGAAATCCTCAACGAGACCGATATTTACCTGCAAATATGCCAGAAGGGCTCCCAGCCACTCTTCCCCCTTCTGATAGGCCGCCTTGGTTGCTGCTGCCGCCATGGTGTTTATAAGGCTGTAACCGGTGGCAAGGCCGGCCTTCTTAACAAGTCTTCTCATTTCCGGGTTTGCGATGATGATGTTGGCATCCTGCAGCCCCGGGAGGTTGAAGGTCTTGGTGGGCGAAGTGCAGGTGACGCAAATATCGGAAAGCTCCTCCGATATGGATGCTATGGGGATATGGCGGCTTCCTGGATAGACGAAATCGGAATGTATCTCGTCCGAGACTATCTTTACTCCATGCTTTAAGCAGAGCTCTCCAAGCTTTGAAAGCTCCTCCCGCGTCCAGACGCGCCCCACAGGGTTGTGGGGCGAGCATAAAAGCAGCAGCTTGGTTTCGCTCCGACTGAGCTTTCTCTCCATATCGTCCCAGCAGAACTCATATCTGCCGTTGGAAAGCAGGAGCTCCGAAATTTCGAGACTGCGGCCGTTTTCCTTCACTATACCGGCAAATGGGTAATAGACCGGCTGGCATATAAGAACTCCGTCCCCCGGTTGGGTAAAAGCCCTTATGGCCGCGGCGATCGCGAACATAACACCCGGCATTTTCAGTATGCTGTCTGTATCGAAATCCCATCCCATGTGCACGGAATACCAGGAAGAAACGGCTGTGTCATACTCCTCGTCCGTTTCGGTGTAGCCGAATATACCGTGCTCCACCGCCCGGGAGAGAGCCTCTCTCACCGGAGCCGGGGCCTTGAAGTCCATGTCGGCTATCCACATTGGGATAACATCCCGGAGCCCCTCCGCCGGAGCGTATTTTATGTCACCGGGAATGCGCCTGTCATATTCGGTATCAAAATCAAAGGGCTCCATATCCCAGTCCTC
>JAFYCQ010000012.1 GCA_017539635.1 Oscillospiraceae bacterium | reverse complement strand
GATTTCGCTCTCTGGAAGGCGGCAAAGCCCGGCGAGCCGGCGTGGAAGTCCCCCTGGGGCGAGGGCAGGCCCGGCTGGCACATAGAGTGCTCGGCCATGTCAAACCGCCACCTGGGAAAGACCATAGATATCCACTGCGGCGGGCAGGACCTCATCTTCCCCCACCACGAAAACGAGATAGCCCAGTCCGAGGCGGCCAACGGCTGCAAATTCGTAAATTACTGGGTGCACAACGGCTTTATAAGCATCGACAACAAGAAAATGTCCAAGTCCTTGGGCAACTTCTTCACCGTCCGGGAGGCGGCGGAGGCCTACGGCTACGACACCATCCGCATGTTCATGCTCATGAGCCACTACCGCAGCCCCCTCAATTATTCCGGCGAGATACTCATGCAGGCAAAGGGGGCTCTCGAGCGCCTGAAGACCGCCCGGGAAAATCTGCAGTTCCTGTCTGAAAATGGGGAAGCCGGGGACATGACGGAAGCGGAAAAGAGCTTTATTTCCGGACTTTCAAAATACCGCGACCGCTTCATTGAGGCCATGGACGACGACTTCAACACCGCCGACGGCGTTGCCGTACTCTTTGAAATGGCCCGTGAGCTCAACTCCGCCACCACCGCCGACAAGAAACCCACAAAGGCGCTGGCAAAGGCCGCTCTCGAGGCCTTTGACGAGCTGGAAAAGGTGCTGGGGCTTATTTACGAGATACCCGGCGGCGAGGACGAGGAGCTGGCCAAAAAGGTCGAGGAGCTCATAGCCCTGCGCCAGGCCGCCCGCAAGGAGAAAAACTGGGCGGAGGCCGACAGGATAAGAGACGAGTTATCAGCCATGGGCATAGTCCTCTCCGACACGCCCCAGGGCGTAAAATGGTCTAAAAAATAAGTAAACGCCGAAAGGGGGCTTTGACCATGAAGCTTATGATGATAGACGGCAACAGCATAATAAACCGCGCCTTTTACGGGGTGCGGATGCTCAATGCCCCCGACGGCACCCCGACAAACGCCGTTTACGGCTTTCTGAACATTTACAGTAAGCTCCTTAACGAGGAAAACCCCGACGCCGTGTGCGTGGCCTTCGACTTGAAGGCTCCAACCTTCCGCCATGAGATGTACGACGGCTACAAGGCCCAGCGGAAGGGTATGCCGGAGGAGCTGGCTGTCCAGATGCCCATAATAAAAGAGGTGCTGGACGCTCTCGGCGTCCGCCGGTGCGAGTGCGCCGGCTGGGAGGCCGACGACATAATCGGCACGGCGGCAAAAATGGCGGGCCAGAACGGCGACACCTGCGTCATCGTCACCGGCGACAAGGACAGCTTTCAGCTCATAGACGGCGCCACCAGCGTCCGCCACGTGAAGACCCGCATGGGGCAGACGGAGACTAAATTATACGACGAGGCCGCGTTCCGGGAGGAATACGGCTTCGACCCGCCCTATATGGTGGACTTAAAGGCCCTCATGGGGGATGCCTCCGACAATATACCCGGCGTTCCCGGCGTGGGTGAAAAGACCGCCATGGGCCTCATACAGAGCTTCGGCACCGTGGAGAAAATATACAGGGACTTAGACAGCCTGGATATCAAGGACTCGGTAAAAAAGAAGCTCACGGAGGGGAAGGACTTTGCCGAAATGTCCTACACCCTCGCCACAATAAGCAGGGAAGCGCCCATCGATTTTACAGCGGATGACGCCGCAGCGGGGGAGCCGGATAAGGTGAGGCTGCGGGAAATCTTTGAAAGGCTGGGCTTTAAAAAGCTCATCGAGACCTACGGCCTTCAGAGCGTGGAATCTCCCGCGCCGAAAGCGGAGTTTTCCGGCGTTGTGGAGAGCTTCCGGGTGGAAGACGGGGAAACCCTTGAAAAAATGAAAGCCGCCCTTTCGGGCGGTATCTGCGGCGTGGCCTTTTCGGTTGACGATAATAATTGTTATGTTGACCAAGACGGCCGGGGCTTTATAATTAACGGTGAAAGCCCCCTTTACCGGGAGGCCATGGAGGCGCTTTTGTCACCGGCAGTAAAAAAGGCCGGATACGGCTTGAAGGACGCCGTGAGGCGTCTTTCCGACAACGGCTTTTCTTCCGGCGGCTGGGAGTTTGACGGGGAGATAGCCGCCTATCTTCTCGACCCCTTGAAAAGCGGCTACGATATTTACGACGTGACCGAGAGATACTGCGGCTTCCGCATAGCCGGGGAGGGGGATCAGACGGAACAGCTGTCCCTTTTATCCGACAGCGCTGAATATACGGGGAAAAAGCTCTCCGAGGCGGCGGCAAGCCTGTGTCTTTATGAGACGCTTTCGCCTCTGCTTGATGAAAAGGGTCTTGGCCGCGTATTCCGGGAGATCGAAATGCCCCTTATCCCCGTGCTGGCCGACGTGGAGAGGGCCGGAATGCTGGTGGACAGGCAGGCAATAGAGAGCTTCGGCGAGGCGCTTTCCAAGGATGCCTCCGAGCTTCAGAAGAAAATCTACGACGCAGCCGGGGAGGAGTTCAATATCAATTCCCCCAAGCAGCTGGGGAAGGTGCTCTTTGAGAGCCTGGGCCTGCCTGCTCCGAAAAAGACCAAGACAGGCTATTCCACCAACGCCGACGTCCTGGAAAAGCTGCGGTACAAATACCCCATCGTCCAGATGGTGCTGGACTACAGGCAGCTCACCAAGCTCAAAAGCACCTATTGCGACGGGCTTTTGAAGGTCATCGCCCCCGACGGGCGGATACACACGAATTTTCAGATGACCGTAACCGCCACGGGTAGGCTGTCCTCCACGGAGCCCAATCTGCAAAATATCCCCGTGCGGAGAGCATTGGGGGGAGAGATGCGGAAAATGTTCGTGGCCGCCCCGGGAAATGTGCTGGTGGACGCGGATTACAGCCAGATAGAGCTGCGGCTATTGGCCCACATATCCGGCGACAAGACCATGATAAACGCCTTTCTCTCCGGCGAGGACATCCACGCCGTGACTGCCTCCCAGGTGCTGGGAATACCGCCGGAGGAGGTAACGCCGGAGGAGAGAAGAAGCGCCAAGGCGGTGAATTTCGGCATCGTCTATGGCATTTCCGCCTTTTCGCTTTCTCAGGACATCGGCACCACCGTGGCCGAGGCGAAAAGGTATATGGACAGCTATCTGGAAAAATACTCCGGCGTGCGGGAGTATATGAAAAGCATAATCGAAAAGGCCAGGGCGGAGGGCTGCGTAAGGACCCTCTACGGCAGACTGCGCCCATTGCCGGAGATCTCCAGCTCGAACCGCAATCTGGCCGAGTTCGGAAAGCGCGTCGCCCTGAACGCTCCCATACAGGGGACGGCGGCGGACATTATGAAAATGGCCATGGCGCGAGCCTGGGAGAGACTTAAAAATGAGGCACCGGAATGCAGGCTCATCATGCAGGTGCACGACGAGCTCATAGCCGAGTGCCCGGAGAAGGATGCGGACAAGGTGGCGGAGATTTTGAAGTCCTCAATGGAAAATGCGGCATCCCTGTCGGTGCCCCTGGACGTAAGCGTCTCCGCCGGAAAGAGCTGGTACGAAACGAAATGAACGCCCCAATGACCTTTGAGGAGACGGCGGAGTATCTGGATGCTCTGGCCGACGAGCTGCCCCCCGGGATCGCCGAAAAGCTTAACGGAGGCATAAACCTCCTGCCTGATGAAAGGCCCGCCGGGAAGGACGGCCTTTCCACTTTAGGCATGTATTTTGCCGGGGGCCAGATGGGCAGGTATATCGAGCTTTACTACGGCTCCTT
>JAFYCQ010000202.1 GCA_017539635.1 Oscillospiraceae bacterium | reverse complement strand
GTGCCGGAGACAAAGCGGCTCCTGCTGCGCCCGTGGGAGGAGTCGGACGCGGAGGAATTATACAGATATGCCAAAGACCCGGAGGTGGGGCCCGCGGCCGGGTGGCCCGTCCACAAGAGCGTTGAAAACAGCCGGGAGATAATACGGAGCATCCTGTCGGAGCCGGAGACCTACGCCGTTGTCCTCAAGGAGACCGGGCTGCCCGTCGGCAGCATAGGGCTCATGTTCGGAAAGGCCACGCAGCTTACCGACAGAGAGGACGAATGCGAGCTGGGCTTCTGGCTGGGAAAGCCCTTATGGGGCCGGGGCATCATGCCGGAGGCGGTCTCAGAGCTGCTGCGCCGCGCCTTTCTGAAGCTTGGCGTCGTCAAAGTCTGGTGCGGGTATTTCGACGGCAACGTGAAATCTGCGCGGGTACAGGAGAAATGCGGCTTTCTTTATGTAAAGACAAGAGAAAAGGTCTATGTCCCCCAGATAGGCGAGGACAGGCGCGAGCATGTCACCTGCCTCACCCGGGAGCGCTGGGCGTCTGAAAATGATCGGAGATAATACTGCTGACAAAGAGAAAATGAGATATTACGTCACCGCCGACATCCACGGCTTTTATAGTGTTTTTCACCAGGGACTTGCCGACGCCGGATTTTTCGGCGACCCGGAGCCCCACAAGCTTATTATCCTCGGAGACCTGTTCGACAGGGGAAATGAGGCCGAAAAGCTCCAGGATTTTATCCTCCGCCTCATGGAGGAGGACAGCGTCATCCTCATAAGAGGCAACCACGAGGATCTTTTTGAGGATCTGGCGACGGTGGACAACGGCGTGCCCTACGAGCACCACGTTCACAACGGCACCTATGAAACCGCCCTCAGTCTTACGGGCTATAATCCGCTGATGGCGAGGCTCTGCGCCTCGAATTTCGCAAAGACGGCCAGGGAGACGCCGCTTTTTCAGAAGATAATACCGGCGGCGCTGGATTACTACGAGACGGAGCGGTATATTTTTGTCCACGGCTGGATACCCTGCCTGCCGGAGCGCTGGACGGCCTACGGCTACTGGCCCTGTTGGCGGGAGGCCGGGGAATTTGAGTGGAGAAAAGCCCGCTGGTATAACGACATGGACGCCGCTCAGAACTGCAAAGAGGAAAAGACGATATTATGCGGCCACTGCCGGGCCTCCTACGGCCACGCGAAATACGAGAATAAGGGCTCGGATTTCGGCCCGGACGCCGACTATTCGCCCTATTACGGCCCTGGGGTAATAGCCCTGGACGCCTGCACCGCTTACAGCGGGAAAATAAACATTATAGTTATCGAGGATTAAGCTTGCCATGGCTGAAAACGAAAGAAAAATACTGTGCCTCGGAGACTCCAACACCTACGGCTACTCGCCTGACGGGCTGTTTAGTTCCCGCTATAAGGAGAGCGTCCGGTGGACCGGACTTTTGAAATACGCCGGCTGGCGCGTTTATAACCGGGGCGTGAACGGCGCTCTTGTGCCTTCTGAGCATCAGTTTGAGAGCTTTGCCGACACGATAGAAAGCGCCTCGCCGCTCTGCTTTGTCACCGTCATGTACGGCACCAACGACGTGGTCTCCGGCAAAAGCGCGGAGGATACGGGAGAACGGATGGAGCGGTTTTTAGGCGCTGTAAAAGGCAGCCTGGGAAACGCCCGCTTAGTTCTTATTGCCCCGCCGCCGGTAAAATTCGGCTATTGGGTTCCGGTACAGTCCGTGATTTCGGAGTCTGAAAAGCTCGCCGCCTGCTATAAAAACGCCGCGGAAAAACAGGGCGTCCTTTTCTGCGATGCGGGAAGCTGGGGCGTAGGCCTTACAGGCGACGGGGTGCATTTCACCGAAGATGGACACAGGGCCTTTTTCGATGGGCTTTCGGAGATTATCAAATAACAATAAGCCTTCCCCGGACGGGAAGGCTTATTGCTGTTTACGGTATGCCGCCGGAAAAGTCATCCTCCGCGCTTTTTATAATCCTCGGCTATTTCGGCGCACCAGCAGGGCTCAATGGGCATATTTTTTCTGGCCTTGGCGATGGTCCTGCTCACCACGGTGAAGTTGAGGCCAGTGCCTTCCCCGTCGCAGTTATACCGCACGGCCCTGTCCTCCCGGATGCCGAAGCGCTTTGCCTCGGCTATGGCGTCCATGTTGGCGCCGAGGAACAGAAACTCCCAGCCGTACTTTTCCCGCTGGCGCTCCACCATCCTTTTGACCGTGCCCGCGTCATACCTGGAGCTGGCGTTTTCCATGCCGTCGGTGGTTATGACGAAAATAGTTTTTGAGGGTCTGTCCTCTTCCCGGGCGTACTTGTGGACGTTTCCGATGTGGTGAACGGCAGAGCCTATGGCGTCCAAAAGGGCGGTGCAGCCGCCCACCCGGTACTGCGCGTCCGTCATGGGCTCAACCTTTTGAATATCGACCCGGTCATAGATTACGGCGCTGTCGTTGCTGAACAGCACGGCGGAGAGAAGCGCCTGCCCCGGCTCCTTTTTCTGCCGCTCCACCATGGAGTTGAAGCCGCCTATGGTGTCGCCCTCCAGCCCGGCCATGGAGCCGCTTTTGTCCAGAATGAAAACCAGCTCTGTAAGATTTTTGTTCATTGTAAAATCCCCTTTCGTTTTTGTCTGTCTGAATGATAACAAAGACGAAAGGGGATGAGGTCAACCGGCAGTTGACATTTTCAGATGTCAGTATCAGGCCTTAAGGCCTGTTTTGAGAAGCGGCAGGCCGCAGTCGTAAAGGGCCTCGTTTATGAAGGTGACGCTGTAAACGCTGCGCTCTATGTAATACTGCACCACAAGGTCAGTTTTGCTGCTGCGGGTCAATGCGTAGCCGGCCTTTTCCAGCAGCTTTTTCGTCTGGTTCAGATCCAGCTGCAGCCCTATGGCCAGCTGAATGGCGGTGCTCTTTGTGGGCTGATAATCCCTGCTGCACAGTATCTTGCTGAACAGCTGGCGGCTTATCTCCGCCCGCTTATAGACCTCGGAATCCTTTCCGCCCCGCTCCTTAAGCAGCTCCAGCAGATATTCGGAAAAGGTGGCGTCCCGGTTTTTGAGTATATCGTCCAGCCCCGGGGAGCCTGCGGACATGGGACAGGGCGGCGCGCTTATAGG
>JAFYCQ010000201.1 GCA_017539635.1 Oscillospiraceae bacterium | reverse complement strand
CCGCAAACCAGTCGTCTATCTCCTTGTAAAGTCCGACGTCCTCCGCATCCATGATGTCCTGCTGAATGAGCTGCCAGCACATGCTGAATATACCCTTGGCGTACATGGTGTTCCGGGCCAGCTCCCGGCCCTGGATGCGGACATATTTGAAATTCATGTGTTTCATGGTGTTACCTCTGGTTTAACAATAGTAAAAATAATATATCATACAGGGCGCCTAAATTCAAAGCTTGAAAAAAACTGAACTGTGTGCTATATTGAAACAAATACACACTTTCAGTCCTTTATTATTACAGGGAGGTCGGTTTTGTGAAGATGCAGGAATCCGGCGAAATGTACCTTGAGACCATATATATCTTGTCCCAGAAAAGCTCCCGTGTCCGCTCCATCGACGTATGCGAGTACATGGGCTTTTCAAAGCCAAGCGTCAGCCGGGCCGTTGCCCTTCTGAAAAGCAACGGTTATCTGACGGTAAACGAGGACGGCCACCTCTCCCTCACCGACAGCGGCAGGGAGATCGCCGTGAAGATATACGAGCGGCACAGGCTTTTAAGCGCCTTTTTGATGGAGCTGGGAGTCAGTGAGAAAACGGCACTTGAGGACGCCTGCCGCGCGGAGCACGTGATAAGCGACGAGACCTTCGCCGCCATAAAGAGGCACGCCAAGGAGGAGCACTCCCTGGAGGTGTGAAAAACTTAAAAAACAAAAACAAGGCCTCCGGGTTTTTTCGCCCGGAGGCCTCGGCTTTTTAAAAAGCCTCGCAGAGTTTTCCGCCGCAGCAGGCTGCATTCTTTCTCCGACGAGAGCCCGACCGGGGCTCTCGTCGGAAGAGTGTTACAGCATTGCGGTCAAGTTCGCCTTCGGCACATAGCCCACGGACGTTCCGGCGGCCTCGCCGTTTTTGAAGACCATAACGGTGGGGATGCTCATTATCCCGAAGCGGGCGGCCAGGCCCGACTGCTCGTCCACGTTCACCTTGCCGACGATGGCTTTGCCCTCGTACTCCTCGGCGATTTCGGAAATAATGGGGCCCAGCATCTGGCAGGGGCCGCACCAGGTGGCCCAGAAGTCCACCAGAACGGGGAGCTTGGCGTTTATGACCTCGTTTTCAAAATTCTGCTCGGTAAGTGTTATCTCAGCCATTGTAAATACCTCTCATAATTATTGTTTTTTTAGGGAATACTACTCCCGATGGGAGGGAAAAGCATGTGGCAGTTTTTAGCGGGAATAAGGGTGGGCGGCATCATCGGCGTATTTGTCATGTGCCTGATGGTCTCTGCCGGCAACGCCGACAGGAGAGAGGAGCGGTTTTATGACGGCTCTCGCAAGGATTAGACGTTGGTTATCACTCTGTCGATAAAGGTCGTTCGGCTGAGCACCACCATGTCGGAATCGTCCACGATGCAGTAGCGGTAATTTCCGCTCTCATCAAGACCACCGCAGGTAAGGGTGTATTCGCCCGGGCCGCTGTCCTTTTCGTAGCTGACGGAGATAACGGCGTAGGGCTCGGTGAGCCCATAATCCTGCAGCTCTTCCTCCGTGGGCTTCCAGTCGGCGGCGGACTCGGTGGTGAGCTCGCCCACGTAGCCCAAGACGGTATAGGAGCTGCGGTCGGAGGAGTCAATAGTGACGGTACCGGCGTCGGTGGTCACGGTCAGGCTCTTTATCTGACTTGCGGAGAGCTCGGGTATGGAGTCCACCTGGGCCATTTCCAGAAGGGTCTTGTCCAGAGTGTCGGCAAACTCGGTGCTGACGATGTAAATGGTCCTGCCGCCCTTTTCCATGGCATAGACCCTGTCGTCGTCCAGGGCGTTGCCCACAAGCAGGGAGAGGGATTTGCCCTCGCTGTCCACCGCGCTGACGGAGAAGCGGGGCTCCTCCAGCCCGAAGTGGGCCACGCTCTCCTGAGCCTCAAAGGTGCGCAGGGAGGTAAGGGACTTCATTTTGTTGAAGATGAGGTTCAGGTACATGCTCTTCATGGGGTAATCGTAGTCTGAATCCCAGTGCCAGGCCCCATCCTTTCGTCGTAGGTATAGGAGTT
>JAFYCQ010000200.1 GCA_017539635.1 Oscillospiraceae bacterium | reverse complement strand
GGCGGGCATCGCCGCGAAGCTGGATTATCTAAAGGGCTTAGGCGTCTCGGTTATATACTTGAACCCCATTTTCAAGGCCTGGAGCAACCACCGATACGACACCGCCGATTACATGAAGATCGACGAGCTTTTGGGGACGGAGGAGGATTTTTCCCGCCTGTGCCGTCTCGCCCGCGAGAGGGATATAAAAATAATCCTGGACGGCGTTTTTTCCCACACCGGCAGCAACAGCCGCTATTTTGACGCAGAGCACGTCTTCGGCGGCGGGGCGTGCAGCGACCCGGATTCCCCCTACCGCAGCTGGTACGATTTTGAGGAGTACCCCGACAAATACACCAGCTGGTGGGGCATAAAGACCCTGCCCTGCGTAAACGAGCTGGATGAGAGCTACCTTGACTTCATAATAAACGGCGAGGACAGCGTCGTTGTCCACTGGCTCCTATCCGGCGCCGACGGCTTCCGCCTGGATGTGGCGGACGAGCTGCCGGATGAGTTTATTTCACGGCTGCGCGGCCGGCTGAAGGAAATAAAGCCCGACTCTCTGCTCATAGGCGAAGTGTGGGAGGACGCCTCCAGCAAAATCAGCTACGGCGTCAGACGAAAATACTTCACCGGCGGCGAACTGGATTCCGTGATGAATTACCCATTCCGCACCGCGATCATAAATTACGTCCGCGGCGAGGACGGGGGGAGGAATCTCCGGGACACCGTTATGGACATAGCGGAAAACTATCCCCCGGCGGTGCTGCGCACCCTTATGAACATCCTTTCCACCCACGACACTCCCCGGCTGCTTACGTCGCTATCCCCTTCTCCCATGCCGGAGACAAAGGAGGAGCGGGCGGGCTTTCACATGTCCCCGGAGGACAGGGAGACGGCACTGCGCCGGTTTTACTGCGCCGTGTTCCTCCAGTTCATCCTGCCCGGAATGCCCTGCATCTACTACGGCGACGAGCTGGGGTGCGAGGGCTGGGAGGATCCCTTCTGCCGCGGGTATTTCGACTGGGACGCCCTGGAAAACAACCCCATCCCCGATTTTTACCGTGCCCTTTCCGCCCTTAAAAACACCGAGCCCGCCCTTAAATCCGGCGCAGTCTTTATAGAAAGCGACGGCCTCGGCCGGGTGTTCATCACCAGAGAGCATGAAAAAAGCCGCCTGAAAGCGGCGGTGAACATGGGAGAGCCGTTGTTTATCGAATCTGCCGGGGAGATGCTTTTCTCCGAAAAATGCGAAAGCCGCGACGGCGGCGTATTCCTGTCAAACGGCGGATTCTTTTTGGAAAGACTATAACAAATCACAGCCGCCCACATCGGAGGGCGGCTGTGCTGTTATCTTGCGTAAATCGTATTCAGGTGCTTGAGGCGTTTTCTGTCAAGGCTGTTCAGCTGGTCTTCGGTCATCCTGTATCTCCAGTTGCCCTCGGCCCTGCCGGGGACGTTTATGCGGGTGTCCGCGCCGTAGCCGAGAAGGTCCTGCACCGGGAATATGACCGTGCCGGCCCTGCTCATCAGAAGCGCCCGTATCGCCGCGGCGCAGCCGTCCTTCGGGTCGCCCAAGTAGTCCATTACCTCGGCCCTGGTGTTTTCGTCCAGCTCCCAGAAAAAGCCCAGAAGGGTGTTGTTGTCGTGGGTGCCGGTGTAGGCCGCCAGGTTTTCCCGGTAGTTGTGGGGCAGGTGGGGCGACAGCGGGTTGCCGTCAAAGCCGAACTGGAACACCGCCATTCCGGGAAAGCCGCTGTATTTCAGAAGTGCCCTGGTGTCGTCGTCGATTATCCCCAGGTCCTCCGCCAGAATGAGCTTTTCCCCGGAAACGGAGCGCAGGGCGTCCACCAGCTTTTCACCGGGGCCCTTGTTCCACTTCCCGCTTTTTGCGGTCTCCGCGTCACTCGGGACGCTCCAATAGGAGCTGATGGCCCGGAAATGGTCTATCCTTATCCCGTCAAACAGGGAGAGCATATATCCCAGCCGCGTTTTCCACCAGGAAAAGCCGTCTTTTTCCATTTCTTCCCAGTTGTAGAGGGGGTTGCCCCATTTCTGCCCCTCCCGGCTAAAATAATCCGGCGGCACTCCCGCCACCATAGAGGGGCTGCCGTCCTTTTCCAGCAGGAATTGTTCCGGCGACGCCCACACGTCGTAGCTGTTGGGGGAGACGTAAAAGGGCATGTCGCCGATTATGCTTACGCCCTTTTTGACGGCGTATTCGTGAATTTCTTTCCATTGACGGTGAAATTCGTACTGAATGAACTGCCAGGTGAAAACGTCCGATATATCTGGCTCTTCCGTCCAGTCCCGGGAGCATTTGCAATCGTTTTTCTCTGACGCGGCGAGAAATCGGCAGGCTCCCGCGATAATGGGGTTTTCCGCGAGAAAAGCCTCCACCGGCGCTCTGTCGCTTACGCGGGACGCGGCCTTTTTCAGAAACGACAGCCGCTTTTCCTTAAGAATCTCATACCGGCATACGTAGGGGTCGGCTACCTCCTGCTCCCGGAGCTCCTCCTCCGTTACAAGCCCCTGCTTATAAAGGGCGTCGGGGTCGAGAAAAAACGGGTTTCCCCCGAAGGAGGACAGGGACATATAGGGGGAATCGTGGCCGTCGGTCACGCCGAAGGGCAGCACCTGCCAGCAGGAAAATCCGCTTTCCGACAAAAAGTCTATCCACTTTCCGGCGTCCTCGCCGAAGACGCCGCAGCCGTATTTTCCCGGCAGGGAAAACACCGGCAGCAAAACGCCGCTCTGACGTTTCACACATTTCACCTCACGAAAAGGCCGTCCGCCGCGCTTTTGCGGCAGACGGCGAAATTTTACAGACGCTTTAAGAGCTCCTCCCGCTCCTTTTCAAAGCCGGGCTTGCCCAAAAGGGCGAACATGTTGCGCTTGTAGGCCTCCACTCCCGGCTGATTGAAGGGGTTCACGCCGGAGATATAGCCGCTGACGCCGCAGGCAAACTCAAAGAAATAGAAGAGCTGCCCCAGGTGGAACTCGTTTTGCTTCGGGATGTCTATACGCAGATTCGGCACGTTTCCGTCGGTGTGGGCCAGCACCGT
Source organism: Oscillospiraceae bacterium (assembly GCA_017539635.1). GTDB lineage: Bacteria > Bacillota > Clostridia > Oscillospirales > Oscillospiraceae > RGIG6969. The sequence continues at coordinate 2,305 of JAFYCQ010000200.1, read as the reverse complement.
GCCGTTCATTGCGCTCTTGTTGACGAAGTCCACGGTCCTGCCCGCCAGATAATTGAGGCCGTCCAGATCGGAGGGCTCCTCCTTCATGACTATCTCCGCCCCAGGATCCTCCACGTTCAGCACGGTCTCGTAAAGGATACGGGCGCCGTCCTGGATGAACTGCCCCATGGAGTGAAGATCGGTGGTGAGGTCAACGGAGGCGGGGAAAATGCCCTTCTGATCCTTGCCCTCGCTCTCGCCGTAAAGCTGCTTCCACCACTCGGCGATATAGTGGAGACTGGGCTCGTAATTGCAGAGTATCTCCACGTTCTTGCCTTTCCGCTGGAGGATGTTGCGCACGGCGGCGTAGAGCATGGCGTCGTTTTCCCCATAGGGCTTTTCAATGGCCTCTTTCCTGGCCGAGGCTGCCCCCTCCATAAGTGCGTCTATGTCCGCGCCGCTGACGGCTATGGGCAGAAGTCCCACGGCAGTCAGAACGGAATAGCGGCCGCCGATGTCGTCGGGTACGACAAATTCCTCATACCCCTCCTCGTCGGCCAGGCTCTTGAGGGCTCCCCTGGCCTTGTCCGTCGTTGCGTAAATGCGGCTTGCCGCTGCCTTTTTGCCGTACTTTTTCTCCAGCAGCTCCTTGAACACCCGGAAGGCTATGGAGGGCTCCGTGGTGGTGCCGGATTTGGAGATGACGTTCACGGAGAAATCCCGGTCGCCTATTACGTCCAAAAGGCCCTTCAGATACCGGCTGCTTATGCTGTTTCCGGCGAAGTATATTTCCGGCGTCTTCCGCAGGGAGGCGGGGATGTTGTTGTAAAAGCTGTGGCGCAGAAACTCAATGGCGGCCCTGGCCCCTAAATAGGAGCCTCCGATGCCGATGACCACGAAGACCTGGGAGTCGCCCTGTATCTTTGCGGCCGCTTTTTTGATGCGTTCAAATTCCTCTTTGTCGTAGTCTGTCGGCAGGTCTATCCAGCCCACGTAGTCGTTTCCCTGTCCCGTTTTGGAAATCAGGGTCTTCCGGGCGTTTTCGGCCGTGGTCTCAAAGGCGGCTATCTCGTGCCCGGCAATGAATTTTTCCGCTTTGGAGTAGTCAAACACAATGTTTTTCATGTCCGCGTCGCTCCTTTTATTATCGGATGATGATATGATACCATACAAGGCCTTGCTTTTCAACTTGAGCCAGGCGCCCTTAAAGCGCCGGAAAAGCAGCTTTATATCACTGCTCCAGCGCCTGGGCAAAGCGCATGAATATGGCGGCTATCTGTGCCCTTGCCGCATAAGCCCCGGGTGCCAGGGTGCCGTCCCCCATGCCGTTTATGACGCCGTTTTTCGTCATCCAGCACAGGGCCTCTTCTGCGTAACCCGAAATGTCGCCCGCATCCGTGTAATCCAGCGGGAAGGGGCTGATCCCCTCAAAGCTCATGCTTCTGTAGTGGGCGTAGCGGTAGAGTATCGCGGCCAGCTGCTCTCTTGTAACTGGGTCGTCCGGCGCGAATGTGTCCTCGCTTTTGCCGGTCACGATGCCGGCCACAAAGGCCCAGTTTACGGCCTGCTCGTACCAGGCCCCCTCCGCAACGTCAGCAAAACCCGCGTCCTCAGCCTCCGGTCTCCAGGCCAGCCGCCAGAGCATAGTCACCGCCATGGCCCTGGTGCAGGTGCCGCCTGGGTCGAAGGTGTCATCTCCCACGCCGTTCATAATGCCTTCGTTCACGGCCCAGCCCACGGCGTCGTAATACCAGGCGTCCTTTTTTACGTCGTTGTAAACCGCGCTGACATCTGCCACGGGTATCGGTTTATTAAGAGTGGCAACGTCGTTTGCCCGGAAGAAGCGGAAGTCTTTCTCCCTGGCCGCCGTGCCTATGGCGTAAACCCTGCCGTTATGCTCCGCCGCCGCCACGCCGAAGGCCGTATATTCGGTCATCTTCCGTATAAGGGGAACGAACTTGGCGGTGCCGTCCCGCATTATCCAGGTGTCCGACGAGCCGTCCTCCGAGGGCACGCCAACCATCAGGATGCCTTCATCGCAGGAGAGCATGCACCCTTCCCATCCGGGCATCAGATAATCCGGCAGAGGGTGAAGTATGGCAGACCCCTTTGACGATATCCTCTCAACGGATTGATCCATGGGGTCGTAGAGGTAGATATTTCTGCCCCTCACAGCTATCTGCGGCGGATACATATACCAGCCTGTCAACTCATAAAGCGTTTCGCCGGCGCCGTTTTCCAAGTCATAGGCGACAACAGACCCCAGCGCGTTTATATAGAAATAACCTTCCTCATCGAAGCCGAAGTCCCCGCCGCCGGCAAGGGC
>JAFYCQ010000199.1 GCA_017539635.1 Oscillospiraceae bacterium | reverse complement strand
TTTATTCCCATTCAATCGTCCCTGACGGTTTCGGAGTTGCATCTATCAGCACTCTGTTCACGCCGGGGACTTCGGCTGTTATTCTGGCGGTGAGTTTCTTTATCATCTCCCAGGGGAGTTCCTCTACTGTGGCGGTCATGGCGTCCACCGTATTCACGGCACGGATGACTACAGGCCAGTCGAAGGATCTCTTGCCGTCGCGGATGCCGGTGCTCTTTATATCCGGGACGATGGTGAAATACTGCCACACCTTGCCCTCGAGACCGGCGTTTTTGAACTCCTCCCGGAGGATGGCGTCGGACTCTCTTACGGCTTCCAGTCTGTCGCGGGTGATGGCGCCCACGCAGCGCACGCCCAGGCCGGGGCCCGGGAAGGGCTGGCGGTTCACCATGCTGGAGGGCAGGCCCAGGGCGGCGCCCACTGCGCGCACCTCGTCCTTGAACAGCATTTTGAGGGGCTCTACCAGCTCGAAGTCGAAGCTCTCCGGCAGGCCGCCCACATTGTGGTGGGATTTGATGCTGGCGGCGGTCTTGGTGCCGCTCTCGATTATATCGGGGTAAATGGTGCCCTGGCCCAGGAATTTGATGCCGTCAAGCTTGCCGGCCTCCTCCTCGAACACACGTATGAACTCCTCGCCGATTATCTTTCTCTTCTTCTCCGGGTCGCAAACGCCCGCCAGCTTGTCCAGGAAGCGGTCCACGGCGTCAACATAGATGAGGTTGGCTCCCAGCTCCTCCCGGAACACCTTTACCACCTGCTCCGGCTCGCCCTTGCGCAGAAGGCCGTGGTTTACGTGGACACATGTGAGGTTTTGGCCTATGGCCTTTATGAGCAGGGCCGCAACGACGGAGGAATCCACGCCGCCGGAGAGTGCCAGCAGCACCTTGCCGTCCCCCACCTGCTTTTTAATAAGACTTATCTGGTCGTCGATGAAATTCTTCGTTGACCAGTTTTTTTCGGCAGAACAGACGTCAAAAATGAAGTGCCGCAGGGCCACGGCCCTCTCCTCCTCCGTCTCAGCCCAGGCGGGGAGAGAACGGGCGGCGGAAGCGTAAGAGCAGCCCACCGCCATTATGGGCGCGCCGGAGGCGGATATTGCCTCGGACACCTCCAGCACCTGGCCGGGGAAGGCTCTGTTGGGGCCGCCGTTCAGTATAAAGCCCTTTACGTTGGGTAAAAGGGCCAGTTCCTTTTCGGTAAGGTCGTGGGGGTGTATCTCGGAATAGACGCCAAGAGCCCTGACCTCACGGGCTATATAGGCGTTGTTCGCACCGCCCATGTCTATTACGACTATCATATCCTGTTTCATACTTTTCCTCCAAATTGAATATGTTTTTATTTTCGGCAGATAATATCAGAAACGATTCTAAGTGGTGGTCGGAATTGATCTCTATTGCCTTAAGGACTGTAATAATCTATGTCGTCATAATCGCCGCCTACCGCTTCATGGGGAAGCGGGAACTGGGAGAACTGGAGCCCAGCGAGCTTGTGGTGGCGGTGCTCATATCCGACATGGCCTCCCAGCCCATGCAGGACGTGGGCACTCCCCTTTTATACGGGCTTTTGCCCACCGTCACGCTGCTGGCTCTCGAGGTGCTGATATCGGCGGCGTCGCTTAAAAGTCCGCGGTTTTCGGCGGCTGTCTTCGGCAAGCCCAGCATAATAATCGAAAAAGGAGAAATAAACCAGACGGAGATGAAGAAAAACCGCCTCACGCCGGACGAGCTCTCCATCGTTCTCCGGAAAAAGAGCGTCACGGACATTGCCAGCGTCCGCCGCGCCGTTCTCGAGACCGACGGCACCATGAGCATACTTCCTTACAGGGGCGACGCCCCCGTGACGCCCAAGGACCTGTCCGTCCCCGTCGAGGAGGCCGGCTGCCCCGTCATCGTGGTGAACGACGGCCACACCATGTCCGAAAACCTGCGGCTTCTCGGCCTGGACGAAATCTGGCTCAAAAGGCAGGCGAAGGCGCGGGGCGTTTCCGATATAAAGAACGTCTATTACATGAGCGTGGACGACGCCGGGAAAATTTACTTTGCCCCCAAGGTCTCTCCGGAAAAGGCGGCCGACGGATGAAAAAGGAGCTTTCAGCCGCGCTTTTACTCCTTCTCATTTTCGCCGGGGGCTGCCTCAACATCTTCGTCACCCGCGGCATAACCGAGGATATCTGCGCTCTGGCAGAGAGGGCCGAGTACGGAGCCCTCACCGAAAACTGGCAGGCCTCGGAAAACGCCGCCGAGGCGGCCATAGCCCTTTGGGAAAACAGCCGCGTCTATACCCACGTAATACTCCACCATTCGGAGCACGAGGGGGCCGCGGAGACGCTTTACAGCCTTCTGTCAGCCATTTACGCCCGCTCCGCCGGGGACACCGCCGTAGCGGCAAGGCTGGTAAGGGCGCGGTTTGCCGGTATAGCTGAAATGGAAGGGTTCAGGCTGGAGAGCGTCTTTTAAGGCAACACCGCAGAATACCGGTCAAAATCGCGCGGCGATGCCTTAATCCTCTCCCAGGAGCTTGTTCAGCTCGTCCCGGAAGGTGTTTATATCCTTGAACTGGCGATAGACGGAGGCGAAGCGCACATAGGCGACCTCGTCCAGCTCCTTGGGCTTGTCCATAACGAGCTCGCCCACCCGCTCGGAGGATATTTCCCTGTCGAGAGAGTTCTGGAGCTCCTGCTCTATCTCGTCTGCCAGCTTCTGTATCTCGGAAACCGACACGGGCCGCTTTTCGCAGGCGCGTATCATGCCGTTTACCACCTTCTGCTTGTCGAAGGTCTGGCGGCTGCCGTCTTTTTTCACGACCACGAGGGGCAGTCTCTCCATTATCTCGTAGGTGGTGAATCTCTTCTGACATGAAAGGCACTCGCGGCGGCGGCGTATCGTAGCTCCCTCCTCCGCCGGGCGGGAGTCGATAACTCGGCTCTCAAGATAACCGCAATATGGGCATCTCACAATTCTTTCCCCCTCTTTTCGCAATATACGGTGTATTGTTTAAGTATTTTATCACATAATCCACATTATGTATAGTGTTTAAATATAAAAAACAATGAATAGGGACAAAACCGCTCCGAATATCCTACTGTATGAGAGGAGTGATGGTTTTGTCCCTTTCTTTGGCCCTGCTGCTTGCCTGCCCGCTGCTTACGCTGCGCTTAAGCTCCGCCGGCACCTTCCCAAAGCCCCTAAAGCCCGAGGAGGAGCGGTACTATCTGGAAAAATACGCCGCCGGAGACATGGAGGCCAGAAGCGTGCTCATAGAGCACAATCTCCGGCTCATAGCCCACATAATAAAAAAATACTACGTCCAGGCCTCGGACGCCGACGATCTCATTTCCATAGGCACAATAGGCCTTATAAAAGGCATTTCCTCCTACAAGCCGGACAAAGGGGTGAAGCTGGCCACCTATTGCAGCCGGTGCATAGAAAACGAGCTGCTCATGCACTTCCGCCGTGCGAAAAAGAGCGCACAGGAGGTCTCCCTCTCCGACGCCCTGGACACGGACAAGGAGGGAGGAGGCCTCTCCCTCATGGACGTAATAAGCGACGACGCGGACATGTTCGAAGAGGTCACGTCCCAGGAGACATACAGCCAGGTGCGGAGGCTGGTGGAGGAAAAGCTGACGGAAAGAGAGCGGGACATACTGACTCTGCGCTACGGTCTGGGCGGCGGCGCCCCAAAGACACAGCGGGAGACGGCGCAGAAATGCGGCATTTCCCGGAGCTATGTCTCCCGCATAGAAAAAAGAGCTCTCGAAAAGCTGAGAGCTGAGCTGATGAAATAGAAAAAGGCCGCCCGATTTCCGTCGGGCGGCCAATGCGCTGTGTGATTACTCGTCCAGATCTGCGAAGTCGGAGACCTCCTCGGGGCTGAACCGCTTTTTTATGG
>JAFYCQ010000198.1 GCA_017539635.1 Oscillospiraceae bacterium | reverse complement strand
ATCCGACTGGAGCTCTCAACTAGAGGGCTATGTCATCGACACCGTGTATTTTGGCGGCGGCACCCCCAGCTATTTCGGAGCTGCCCGCCTCGCGGCGATTCTCAACGCCCTTAAAAAATACGGCCATCTGCTGATAGACTCCGAGGTGACGCTGGAGGCAAACCCCGACAGCACGTCTTACAACGAGCTTCTCAAGCTGCGCCGGGCCGGCTTCAACCGCATATCCTTAGGCGTCCAGTCCTCTGACGACGGGCTTTTAAAAAGCCTGGGCCGCCGCCACGACTTTGCCGGGGCAGAAAGGGCCGTGCAGGAGGCCCGCCGCGCCGGCTTTGAAAACTTAAGCGTTGACCTCATTTACGGCCTTCCCTCCCAGACGAAGGAGGGGTGGGCAGACTCCCTTACAAAAGCCGCCGCCCTGCACCCGGAGCATATCTCCTGCTACGGGCTGAAGATAGAGCCGGGCACCGCCCTGTACGAGCTGCGGGAAGCCCCCTTCATCCCCGACGGCGACGCCCAGGCGGACATGTATCTCTACGCCGTGGACACCCTGGAGCGGCTGGGCTATTACCAGTACGAGATCTCAAACTTCGCCAGGGGCGGCTTCCGCTCCCGGCACAATCTGAAGTACTGGCTGGGGGACGAATACTTGGGCTTCGGCGCCGCGGCCCACTCGTATATCGGCGGACGCCGTTACAGCTGCATAGCCGATATTACGAAATACTGCGAGGGCATCGAGACCGGCGGCTCGATAGTCGAGGGGCTGGAGACCATAACCGACTTCGAGCGGGCCGGGGAATACCTCATGCTGGGCCTGCGCACCACCCACGGCGTATGCGAGGAGGAGTACCGGCGGATATACCGGGGCGGCTTTGAGAAGATCGGGGAAAAGCTGGACTACTACGTAAAGCACGGCTTTATGAAAAAGACAGACGGACGCTGGAGCTTCACCCCCCGCGGCTTTCTCGTCTCCAACACCATTATAGGCGACGTGCTGGAGGCCCAGACGGAGCAAAGGGCCATTCTCTCTCCCCCCTGGAGGGACACGGAAGAGCTGGACCAGCAGCTGGGTCTTTTCACGGAAAGAAGCGGCGACGCCGAGTGGTTCAGAGGAATGTAAAAATATTTATCAAAGTGTAACCAAATAGTTATTGTCTTTTCTGTCGTTTGAGGTATAATGTAATATGATTCTCAAAAAATTGTATGTTTTATGGAAAAAACGAGGAGCAGAGTAAAGTGAGTGCAGGAAAAAGAGTAGCTAAAACACGCAAAAAGAAGATCAGCGGCGGCGCGATAGCCGGCATAATCGTCGCCGTGGTAGTCGTGGCGGCCTGTGCTGGCATAGGCGTCGCGGGGGCGAAAGCCGCAAACAGCGACGTCATTTATCCCAAGGTCAGCGCCAACGGCATTGACGTCGGCGGCATGTCCCTTGTAAAGGCCACCGAGACCCTGGACGCCTCGGGAGCCATCACCGGGCAGGACGACAGCGTGAAGCTGTCCTTCCCCAACGGCTCGATACTGGAGGTTTCCCGTTCGGACGCCGGCATAGCCGTGACGCCCGAGGACGTGGCGAGAATGGCCTATGACTACGGCAGGAGCGGCAATTTCGTCACCAACTCCCTTTCCTATATAAAATGCGCCCTGACGGGAGCGGCCCTCTCCACCGACGACATCATGCGCAGTCTGGATGAAGAAAACCTCCGGGCCATAGTCTCCGAAAAGGCCGTGGAGCTCAACACGGCGGCAGCCGAGTCTGCCTACCGCATCTCCGGCGACAACCTTATAATAACAAAAGGCGCCGCAGGCTACACCGTCTCGGAGGACGATATTTACAACGCCGTTGTGAACGCCTTTACCCAGGAGCAGTTTGAGCTGCAGGAGTTCTCCGGCGGCGAGAGCGGCGAGAGCACCATAGACCTGGATGCCGTTTACGACGCAGTATTCACCGAGCCCGTCTCGGCTGTATATGACACGGAGACCAAGTCCGTCACCGAGAGCGTCACCGGCGTCAGCTTCGACAAGGCCGCGGCCCAGAAGCTCTTCAATTCCGCCGGTCTCGGCTCCGATATCGCCGTGCCCCTCATTTACACCGAGCCGGAGATGACCACGGAGCAGTTAACCTCCATGCTGTTCCGCGACGTGCTGGCCTCCAAGGACACCTCCATGGCCACCAGCTCCTCCAACCGTATAAACAATATTACCATTGCGGCCAACGCAATAAACGGCACCATACTGAATCCCGGCGATGAATTTTCCTACAACGGCACCGTGGGTCAGCGCACCGCCGCCAAGGGCTACAAGCCCGCCGGCGCCTATGTGGGCGGCGAGACGGTGCAGGAGATCGGCGGCGGCATCT
>JAFYCQ010000197.1 GCA_017539635.1 Oscillospiraceae bacterium | reverse complement strand
GCTCGAAGCCGCTTGAGGCGTCGGCAGACGACACTATCTTGCATATTGCCTTTTTCCCGCCGAAGATGATCTCGTAGGTGCCGCCGGAGGTGCTGAGCGTAGCCGGCTGGCCGGACTTAGGCAGAGTAAAGCTTGCCGAGTCTGTCTGCTCAAGAGTATAAGGATTGCCTGCGCCGCCGGTAAGCGTGTATGTTATGTCCTCACTCGCGCCTGTAAAGCCGCCTTCGAATGTATATGCCGTGCCGCCTCCGCCGGGGAAGACCAGCTTGATGGATCTTCCTGCCTCAAGCACAAGATCGGCAGCCGCTATGGGATACAGCTTTTCCTGGATGACTCCGTTCCGGGCGAAGACGTAGCCGTAGCCCGTATCGGCGGCAGATTGACCGAGAACAGTCAGACTGCTGACCGTCAGAGTGCTGCCGGTGTTGTTTTCAATGGAAATATAGGTTGGCTCGGAGTAATATACGACGAGCTTATTTCCCGTGGTTGACGTACCGTCTCTCTTGATGAAGCTCCATTGGTTGTTGATGCTGTCCCATGTTACATCTTTGATATTGTCTGCAAAATTGAATGAGACATTTCCCACAAATGCAGCGGCGAAAGAAGCAGTGGCAGCCAGGTCGGAAATCGTATGGTGGCTGCGCAGATCATCCGCTATCTCGGACGCGGAGCAGTTGCTGGAGGGAGCGAAGTAGGAGATCGTGTTATTGCTGTCAACTTTTTTTAATGTGCCTTCGATCGAAGTGAAATCCGTGAAGTTCGATAAATACCGTACCTCTATGGTAAAGGACTTGCCCCAGAAAAGCTTCTTTGAGTTGGTGTCCTTCTGCACGCTGAGACCGCTCAGCCGGTCGTTGCTGAACTTGGTTATGTTGCTGTCGCTTGTGTAGGCGCCGAATCTGGCGCTGGGCACGCCGCGGTGCATAAACAGGTCTGCCGTCACATCGCCGGCCACATAGATGCCGATGGCCGCGTCGCTGCCGAGGCCGGAGGCATTTATAACAGCGTCGGTATCCTGGTCGAGGAAGACGTTGCTTTCCGCAGTACCCATAGTATTATTGATAATCTGAATGTTGCCGGAGAAGTTCAGCCTGGAAGTTGTGCTTCCTACGCCCACAGCGCCGCCGTTGGATGCGGTGTTGTTTTTGACCGTGCCGGCCGAGAACGTGACAGTTCCGGTGTTGTCGAAGACGGCCGCTCCGTTATTGGCGGAGTTTCCGTTTATGGTGCAGTTTGTAAACGTTGCCGAACCGGAATCGATATAGACAGCGCCGCCGTTGACAGATGCGGTGTTGTTGTTCGTGAAATTGACCTTATTGGCGCTCAATGAGCCGGAGCCGGTGAAGACAGCGCCTCCGTTGGCTGCGCCGTTGCCGCTGAATAGGGTAGTATTATTTGTCAACGTGACGGCGCCGGACGCCGCGTAAACGCCGCCGCCGTTTCCGGTTGCGGTGTTATTGCTGACGGTGCCATTGGATATGCTGAGCGCGCCCGATACGGTATATACAGCGCCGCCGTCGGAGCTTGCTGTGTTGCTGTCCAGAGTGCCGCCGGTCATGGAGATCACGGCGGAATTGACGTTTATGCCGCCGCCGTTTACGGAAGCGCTGTTATGGCTGATGGTGCCGCCTGAAAGGTTGACCGTACCGGCCTCGGAGTAAACAGCACCGCCGTTGGCCGCAGTATTGCCGGCGCCGCTGCCGCCAATAGTGCCGCCGCTGACATTCACGACGGCGTTCTCGGAGAAAACAGCGCCGCCCTTGGATGTGGCGCTGTTTTGAGACATGCTTCCGCCGGACACAGTGAGTGCGCCCGAGTGTAAGTATATCGCGCCGCCGTTGGCAGCAGTGTTTTCGCTTACGCTGCCGCCGCTGACGGTTACGGTGTCGGAGCCTGCGTAATAGACGGCGCCGCCGTTTGCTGCGTGGTTGTCCCTTACGCTGCCGCCGCTTATGACGACCGTGCCGCCGGAAGCATAGACCGCTCCGCCCAATGCAGCTCTGTTGCCGGTTACGGAAGAGCCATCGGCTATCGTTACCGTACCGCCGGAGCTGTTTACAGCGCCGCCGTTGCCGCCATTGGAAGCATTTCTGAGCACCGCGCCGGTGCCGATAGTGAGCGAACCTTCGTTAGCTATGACGGGGCCGCTTGCCGACACGCCGTTTCCGTCTATGGTGACGTTTTGGAGCGTGAAGACGCCACTGTTGTTAAACATCTGACCGCTCGTGTTGGTGCCCTTACGAGTTATGGTCTTGTTTTCGCCGGGGATGGAAGTCAGGGTTACATTGAGGTACTCGGAGATCTCGGGAGAATCGCTGGAAGGCATCAGATAATCCACCAGCATCTCGATAGTGCCCGTAAAGTCCGCTGCGTTCTGCTCTATCCATTCGACTGCGGAAGAAATCGTATAGAACTCCCTGCTGCCGATCCTGCAGATGGGGACGGGAGCGTTTGTGAGGTCCAGGGTGATTTCGCCGTTGAGATCGAAATCCTCAACTGTACTGTTATTGGCAACCGACAGGTCTGAATTGTTGAGCTTTGCAGTCAGCGTGAAGTTATCGTTCCCCGTCTCGGTCACGGTATATGTACCTGCGCCGAGGCCTATAAGCTTGACGCTGCTGCCGTCGGTGACGGTGAAGGTGATAGTTCCGGGGGTAACGCCGCTTGCGGGAGTCGCGGTAACCGTATGGCTGCCGGTGCCTTCCACAGCGTAGCTGGAACGGTTGATGGCCGTAGAGCTGACAGTGATGGTGAACGGCTCCTTGTAGCCTGTATCAACAGGTACGGTCTTGGTTATATTCAGGTCATAGCCCCGCTCGTGATAGACCGCGTAAACTACGGGCCAGTTGGTGAACTCCTTCCAATTAATGCCGTCAAAGCTCCATTTGAGCTGATTGTCAACAATGCTGAGAATCAGCTCCAGCTCCTCGGAGAAGTTTGCTCCGGCAGCGCTTGTATTAGAGATCGGATCTGCGTCAGAGGTTTCGGCAGTGTAAACTCCGATTTTGCTGAATACAAGATCGCAGGCATTATTGCCGTCGTCCAGCAAAGGCGGCATGTTTAATATTGAACTGCCGACAGTCTGGCTTATGATAAGCCCGCCGGAGGGCATCTCCACCTTCTGCTTCTGGACTACGGGGAAACCGTTCATGATAAGCGGGGTACCGTTGTAGGTAATATTCCCCGAAGAAGCGCCTTCTATCGGCGTGAGAGCCCCGTTGTCGCTTTCCTTCAGGTAATGGACGGTGAGCTTGGGGTAGTACAGATAGTAGATGTTGAAGCTGGTACCGCTCAGCTCTGTCTGTCTTGCACCGTATTCGCCCGCTTCATCCTTGAGGTAAAGGCCGTAAACGTTGCTGCCTTCCTCAACCGGCTCATAAGAGATTGCCGCAACGCTGGAGAAGCCGTCGGGAGTTACCGGGCTGCCGTCTGTTCCGCCGTCGGTACCGTGGAATATGGCGCCCATAGCATATTCGGGATGGCCGGATACGAGAACAGTACCGGGCAGTTCCGTGCGGAACTCCTTTTCCTCATCCAGAGAGAGGGTGAATTCAGCCGCGGACGAACGCCAGCCGTCGCAGAGGACTATGCCGCCTCCGGTGACCTCGACCCTCGCCGCGTGGACTGTTATGGTCTCGGACTTGTGTTTGTTGGTAAACTCGACACAAGGGGTATCATTCGCGGCAGAGGTGGTGTAGGTCCAGGAACGAGCGTCGGCATCGACAGTTCCCAGCCCGCTCGCTTCGGAAAGGGAAGTGGTAAAGGACGGGTTTTCAGTCTGGACGACTGTTAACGTCTGCTCCTGTCCGGGAGAGTAGAACAGGGTCATGAACTTCGATTCGCCGCTCTTGAGAGTGTCGCTGTTCTGGAATACGGGAGAAGCCTGGCCGTTCTGGGTCACCGTAACGGTATAAGTGAACTCTTCGTCCATATCAGAGAGCTTGCCGAAGGTCTTTTCCGATACGGTAACGACTGTGGGCAGAGACTCGTAGTAAATCGTATAGAGCTTGGGCGAATAACCGCAGCTTTCCCAGCTTGTGCCGGAGTCTGTAGAGTATTCAAAGCCGCGCCAGGTATTCCTGACAAGGAGCGACGGACGGATTTCGTCAGAGTTCTTTTCGGCCGTAAGAACGGTCAATTCCGCAGTGTTGCCTGCTCCGGCAGGGCCTATCGCGTAGGAATAATAGGTGTAGGTGCCTCCGGTCGGATAGGTCATAGGAGCGGTGACAGCTGCCGACATATCATACTGGGCGGACAGGTCTGCCGAAGTCGGTGCATTGTTTACACCGACACTTGCAAGGGTTCCCCCCGCGGCTGCTTTGAGATAGCCTATTCCGAGGGATTTCGTCTGATAATAGACAAGGTAAATGCTCCCGCCGTCCAGCGTCTCGCTGTCCCCGGATTCAAAAGTCACGACGACCGCTCCGGCTTCGGCACTGTATTTTATGGAAGCAATGGGCTCTTCCGTGATGTTTGCGATGCTGTCACTTAAAGCGGCAAAGGCGAAGGTGTAATTACTTGCCGGGAGGTTGCCGCACAGTGTGTTGGCAAAGGCAGTGTTAATATCGATCTGCTCCGGGCCGACCGTAATGAAGGGCGTAGTCAGCCAGTCGCCGTCCATATCGGCGATAATTTCCCCCGAGGCGTCCACTGCGTGGATATTGACAGTTGCCGGGGAAGCCCAGTAGGCGTACAGATCCAGCGGGCGGGTGACGGCCGTGTCAAAACCGTACACGTCGTCATCGGCATGTGGGCCGGTACGCCAGTTCCTGAAGACTATCGGTGATGAGCCGGTATACACAGGATCAAACGGCGGCCACTGGAGCGTGCTTCCGAGATAGGCGTCTTTTCTGTATGTGACGTCATCGATCTTCGTGTATCCTTCGGCGGACCAATCGCCGCCAAAGTTTGCGTCAGCGTCCTTGTTGAGGTGGTAATTGACGTCCACCGCCCATACGGCATAGAGAGTGAAAGGCTCGTTCGTATTGACGTTATATACCTCCGTCGACTGCACGCCGGGCAGGAACAGCTTGGCGCTGGAGTCGTTGACCGGATCATATACGGGCTTGTTGCACCAGCCGACAAATTCAGCATCGGTCATCGTAAAGCCGCTGCCGTCAGCCAGATAGACCTTGCTGTTGTTTACAAGGCCGCCGACTGTGACAGTATTCTCGGCGGAGTCGTATTCTCCGCTGAGGGGGATCGTAGAACCGGGATTGGACACATCGTCTATGCTGCCGTAGTCCAGCTGGGACTGCGTTATAACGCCGCCGTTGGCGTCATATACGATCTTGGCATTCGGGTGCTTGGTATAGACAGCGTCAAGATATACGGTCTTTTTGCCCTGTACCGTAACTGCATAGGAGGTGAGCAGCGTAAACGTGCCGCCCGGACGGTAAATAGTCTGGGTCTGGTCTCCCCGGATCTTCCAGCCTACGAATTCATACCCTTCCGGCGCGTCGCAGGAATGGGTAACGACTACCTCGGCGTTGTCCGCGTAGCTGTCGTTATCCAGCTCGACGTAAACGGGCTCCAGCTCGTCATCGCCGTTCAGAGTGCCCTCGCCGGCGACATAATTAATATAGTATGCGCCGAGCTTTGTCCAATGGAGCTTTATGGTGATATTGTCTGTAACGATACGGTTAAAATCGTAGGGGACTTCGGTGCCGTCCGGCTTGACCTCATACCAGCCGTCGTAACGATAGACGCCAGGTTCCCGGACGAATTTGGTAAATTCGGTTGCTTCAGAGGGGTCCTGTGTGTAGTAGGTATAACGGTCGGGCCAGAGAGTACCGCCGAAACCGTCACCCGCGTGATTGACGTAGTACCATGTGCCGGAGTCGGATTCCACATAGTCACGGGTGACCGTGGTGTATTCCTGGATCTGGCCGCCGTAAGCCGACCAGAACCAGGTGGAGCCGGTTCCTTCCAGAGTGTTTCCGTTGTAGGCATACATGGCGCCGTAGTTGGGATCAATGGTAACGACGTACCATTCCAGCTCCCAGCCCGCGTAAAATGTCATATCCGCACCGGGCATTGTGTCAAACAGCGCCTTGTTGCGGGAATAGTTATTATAGTCATCTCCGGCTTCAAAGAACGCACGGGTCGTACAGGCCTTGTCAACAAACCAGCCTGTGAAGGTATAACCGTCCCGCCCGGAGTCGGGATCGGGGGAGGGCACATATCCCGCCAAAGCTGTTCCGTAAGGCAGCTTGGAATATTCGCCGCTGTCCTGGTTATAGGCAACGGGCAGGCTGTCGCTGGCTTGCCCGGCGGCTTCTACGGAATCGGCAAAAGTCAGACTGAAGGACCCGGTTATCGTCGGCTTGGTTATCCAGTCATAGCGCAAATACAGCACCGTGCTGCCGTCGGCTTTGATTACTTTTTGCGAATCGGAATTAGTTAAATTGAATTGATAGTTATTATACGGGTTGTCAGTGCCGGAAACATTTGCCCCGGTGTGCAGTGCATTGTAATTATCATCATTATCCAGAGCTTTATACTGACTATCGACAACAACGATCTGATTGATAAGTCCTGAGAGCAGAAAACTCTCTGAATATTCATAAGTTTTCTGATTATCAGGAAGACCTTCGCTGTCCGTCGCCTTCTGCTTGACGACCACTATTGTATAGTTAGCGGTAGTGATGTCTGTCCAGACGGCGTACAGCGTGACGTTGGAAGTCAAGGTCATATTGCCGGATGAATCGACAGAAATGCCCGTAGCCGAGGTGCTCGGGCACAGACTTCCGTCTGCGTTCGCTATCTTTGTGCCTTTGTTGTCGGGGTCGACTTCTCCGCTGGAAAGCAGCGTCGAGTCGGCATACCAGCCGTCAAAGGCATATGCGCCGTCCCGGGTGGGGATACGATCCGCGAGAGAAGCAGGGCCGAGACTGTCATAATAATATGTCTCCGGATAATACGTCGCACCGGTCCCCGCGGGGCCGGAGACGAAGCTCAGCCATTTTACCTGCTTGAAGATGGGATACAGATGCGTCGTGCCCGTTACGGTGATGGTGTCGTCTTCCTTTTTAACGATATGGCCTTCATCATCGTGTGTTGAGCCCGGCAAAGAAATCTTTGCCTGCGACCATCCGTAAAAGACCATGGAGTTGTCGCCGCTGTAAACCACAGACCTTTTGCTTATATCGGCCTCGGCGGAACCGCCCACAAGAGGTACTCTCTCTGTGTAAACCACAGAAAACGTAACGTCAGGCAGGCTGCCCTGCTGATCGTGATAGATGATATAGGCGAACGAAGCAAACTTTGCGTAAAGATGCACTTCCTCGTTCTGCGTTATCTCCGGGATATTGTTGAAATCGTATGCTGTTGACGCCAGCACCTGGGTGGATTCGCCCTCCGGAGTAATATCCTCAAACCAGCCTGCGAAGGTGGCGGTAGGATCCTGGGGGTTGACGGGATTTGCGGGAACAGTGAGCGTTTCACCGTTTGTAATGCTCTGAGACGATACGGATTCTCCGGAATCCGTGCTGAAAATATACTCTGTATATTCGCCGTATTCATCAAGAGTATAGAACCTGTATGTACGAATAAAGGTAGCGTCCGTAACCACATATACCGAGAAGCTCTCGGCCTCGAAGCCCACGGCGCCGCCCACGGCGGTCACGGTGTCAACCAGCTCTGGAGCCTGGCCGTCGGCTATATGGTATATGTCGTACTCCACGCCGTCTGCCAGGCTGTCGCTGACGAACTCCACCTGCACCTTTTTGCCGGCGGGCTGCCAGGGGCGATTCTTCTCCTTCTGCTTCTCGTTGGCATAGATGGTTATGTCGAAGCTCAGAATGGAGGGCCTGTTCTCTATCATGGTGACTGTGCGCTGGATATCCACCACGGCGTTGGCCGGCATGTTGCCGACAAGCTTAATATCGGGAATGGCTGTCTCGGGGATCTTGTCCTCCCGGGCAGCTACGCTGACAGTATAAATGACAGCCTTTCCGTCGCTTTCCAGCTCGTCGGCGACGAAGACGGCGGCGTCTTTCTCAAAGGAAGCGTCGCTGACAGTCGTATATACAGGCTTGCCGGTCTCCTCGTCTATTACTGCCTTGTTTATTTCAAGTGCCAGCTCTTCCTCTATGGCCTCGGCTATAAGTTCGCTTCTGAGTGTCACGGTGCTGCCGGCGGGCAGATATGCTCCGCCCTCGGCATCGGTCACTCCCAAAAACAGGGCGAGTACGGCGCCGGGGATAATGTCGCCGGCGTAAGAGACGTTAAGAGTGCCCTCCTTCGGCAGAGCACCGGTAAGGGAAACTTCGCCGATAAGCTCCATCTTGCTTAAGCCCTTGCGGGTATTCTGCTCCACGGGTCTCTTGATCTCGGCGGTGAGCGTGATGGCGTCGTCCGACGGGATAACCGGGGCAACGGGCTCGGGGTAAGCAAGAGTGACGGTGATAACGTCCTTGTTCTTGCTCATGGTGAGCACGGCAAAGTCAAAATAGTCAAAGGCGGTAAGGGTGATATCGTCTCTGTTCTTGTTTTTCAGAGTGGTTTCCGACAGAGACAGAACATCGCTGTCAACGCTCAGGGTCAGCTCATAGTTGTTGCCCGGGGCGATATTCAGCGCGTCGAGAATATCTTTAAGATATACCACGTCCTGAGTGAAGACATAGTCTGCCGCGTCGGGGGAGGCGGCCGTCTCCGCAGGCTTTTCGGCCTTTTCTTCTTCTTTTTCTTCTTCCTTCTGCCCCTCTAAAGCCTTGTCTGAGTCAAAGGACTTGGCGTCTGATGTACCCTTGGCAGCTTCGGCCCTGGCGCTTTCCTCGGACTTTTCGCCCTCAGCCTTGTCGGACTTTTCATCCTTTTCGTCCTTGGACTCTTCTTCCTTGTCGGACGAAACCTGCTCTTTATTATCCTCTTCGGATTTGCCGGCGTCAGACTTCTCTTCCTCAGACTTGTCGGCCCCGGCCTTATCTTCCTTGTTATCTTCGTCCGCTTCGCCGATGACGGGATCGGCAGCGCCCGCTTCTTCGGGCGCGGAGGCTTTGTCGGCCTTATCGGCCTCGCCGTCCGTGCCTTCGGTATCTGAGCCGACGGCGGGGTCGCTGTTTTCCCCGGTGTCGGAAGACTCGCCGACGACAGCTTCACTATCTCCGGTGACGGTCTCGTTGGTGACCTCCACATCAGGCTTATCATCTGCGCCAAGTGCTGTTATGGCGGGAGAGAACCCGGCGTCCAAAAGCATAAGCATCAAAAGCACGAACGATACCAGCTTCTTAAAGATACTCTTTTTAGCCATATTCTCTCACCATCCTTCCTGTGTGATTTTATAATTACGGATTTTTCCGGCAGCTGCGTGTTTCGGCAGCCCCGATCCTGATTTTTGCAATACTAACATAATAATCCCGCTGCAGTCTAAAATGTAATCAAAGAAACGGGCTATACCGCATAATTCTGCGGCACGGCAAATACTGTAATTGCTTTTATTTATGAATTAATTTACAAAGTATTTCCATAAAATGGTACTATTACCCCAGTATTTAACTTTTACATTATATATAAGTGAATATGGTTAGTCAACCCCAGGCAGGCAGCAAAAAGGCGCTTTTCAGAATTTTTTAGAGCAAATGTTTGAGCGACTTGCTTATTTCTAAAGAATAGTGTAATCTGTATAATAGAAATAACGACCGAATGTCCCTGCGGGTAAAAGCGCCGAGCCGCGTGCATGGAGGTTTGAAATGAGATTTATCGGCAATGTTCTCTGGTTTATTTTCGGCGGACTTGAAAGCGGTCTGGGCTGGCTGATAGCCGGCTGTATCTGGTGCATCACCGTCTTTGGCATCCCGATAGGTCTGCAGTGCTTCAAGCTGGCCGGCCTGTCCTTCTGGCCCTTCGGGAAGGAAGTGCGATACGGCGGCGGAACTTTCAGCTTCATAGCAAACGTAATCTGGCTCATCATATCCGGCCTTCCGCTTGCTCTTCTCAATGCCGTCTTTGGGATCATCTGGTGCATAACTATTGTGGGCATACCCTTCGGAAAGCAATTTTTCAAAATAGCAAAGCTGGCCTTGATGCCTTTCGGAGCGGAAGTCATATAAAGAAATCCTTTGGCTGACGATTAACATCCTGTCGGTGCGACAGCCTCCGACAGACACCTGGGGACGGTGAAAGCTGATAATGAGCAAAAAAACCGTGGATATCAACCTCGCTGCGGAGAGCTTCGGGACTGCTTATATGTTTATCAGACGGGAGCTGACCCGCAACCGCATAAGCGAAGAGATAATAATGGAGACCATGCTGCTGTTTGAGGCGCTGTATAACGATCTCCTGGAGCAGGGCTTTGACCGGGAAACTCTGCTTACCCTTACGATGCACAACACCTTCGGCGAGATAAATATTAAACTGGGCTTTGAGGGCAAACCCTATATCCCCGTACCGAAAAATCCCACCGACGTTTCCCCCGAAATAAGCATACTGCTGGCCTATGACGACAAGGTGGATTACAGATACAGCACCGGCTACAACAACATACGCATCATCGTAAAAAGGAACCACAGTATAAACCAGATGCGCTGCTTTGCCGGGATACTTCTGGCGATACTGGTCTATATACCTTTAAGCATATTCTTCAGCTTCGAGGAACGGCAGGCGATCGAGGAAAGGATAGTTTTCCCCCTGGTAAAGCTGTACGCTAACGCGATGCTTATGGTAGGTGCCCCGGTCACCCTGTTTTCCCTTGTCAAGAATCTCACCGACACATACATAGTGTCGGAGAGAAGCTCCTCCGGCAGAAGACTGCAGATGAAGGCGGTCATAACCTCCTTCATTTCCGTTCTCCTGGCGCTTTTTACAAGTATTTTCATAGCAAGACTGTTCAATTCCCGCGACGGATATCTGGCGGAAAACCTGAGCTTCGGCGGCACGATGTCCTTTTCAGAGATAATTGCCTCTCTGGTGCCGTCGAGCATATTTGAACCCTTTGAGACGTTCATGCCGTTTCCGCTTATAATAGTCGCGCTGCTTATAACCTATGCGTTTTGCTCTGTCGGCAAGCATTTTGAAGTAATAAAACAGGCTGTTGACGTCTGCTATAACCTGTTTTCCAAAATGCTGCACGTCGTTATGTTTGCGCTGCCCTTCTTCTGCTTTCTGGCGATACTCACGCCTATGCTGGCAGTCGGCATCGGCGATCTTCTGCTGATAGCGGAGCTGGCGTTTCTTATCATCGTCAGCATTATCGTCCTTTTCATTTTCTATTTGATACGTCTGCTGATCGGCGGCGTTGAGCTCGGTACGTTTTTAAGACACCTGCCGCCGCTGATTCTTGAAAATATCAGAATCAATTCAGCCATCGACGCCGTGCCCTTCAACATCAGATACTGCGTAAAAAAATACGTGTACAACAGAAAAAGGCTCTCCGAGGAGCTGACGATACTCGCTCAGACGAACCTGGACGGCAACTGCTATCTGCTGATGCTGCTGTCGATGGTATTCGTTTTTCTGATGGGATTGGATATTTCCTGGTTCCAGATACTTGTTATAGCGATACTGGTTCTGTTCCTCTCCCTCGGCGCTCCGAACCAACCGGGGTCCATCCTTATCGGCACGCTTATAATTGTTCTGTATTTGCACGCGGACGATTTGATTTCAATGGCGATATACTGCGAGGTATTGTTCGGGGCCGTTCAGAATCTCATAAACGTGCTCGGAGATATCGTAACTGCGGCCATTGAGGATCAGAAGGCTAAAAAAGAGGCCGTAATCTGAAAAAAGTAAAGGAGAATGACTATGTCAAGGTCGAAAGGAATACGCTTTTTATCCCTGCTGCTTGCCGTTATCATGGTTTTTGCCGTGCTTTCTGCAGCGGCTCTTGCCGCCGATCCGTGCAAAGCCGTGCTGGCGGGGATGACGACAGAGGAAAAGGTCAGCCAGCTTTTGATGCCTGCTTTCCGGTATTATACCGACGAGGATGGCAAACTGAAAGGCCTTGATGAGATAACTCCGGAGGTGGAGGCGATCCTGCAGAAGCGGGGCTTTGCCGGCGTCATCCTGTTTGCCCAGAACGCCGGGGAGACCGAAAAGACCGTCCGGCTTATAGACGCCATGCAGACTGCCAACGCCTTAGTCGGGAGACCGCAGCTGCTGGTCGCTGTTGACCAGGAGGGCGGCATAGTGGCGAGACTGGGGCAGGGCACCCAGACCCCGGGCAACATGGCCCTTGGCGCCGTGGGAGACCTTGCCGCCACCCGGACAGCGGCGGCGATAATCGGACAGGAGCTTAAGGCAATAGGCTTCAACCTTGATTTTGCTCCCGTGGTGGATGTGAACAACAACCCGGCGAACCCGGTTATCGGCGTCCGCTCATTTTCGGACGATCCCGAAACCGCAGCGGAACAGGGCGTCGCCTTCATGAAGGCCCTGCAGGGTACCGGCACCGTTTCAACGCTAAAGCACTTTCCCGGACACGGCGACACCGCCACCGACAGCCACACAGGCCTGCCCTGCATCGACAAGAGCTATGACGAGCTGAAAAAGACGGAGCTTGTGCCCTTCAAGGCGTGTATCGAGGCCGGGGCCGACGCCGTTATGACCGCCCACATCCAGTATCCGCAGATAGAGAAAGAGACATATATCTCCAAGGAGACGGGTGAGACCATAAACCTGCCCGCCACTTTGTCCAAAACAATAATCACGGACATCCTCCGGGGCGACATGGGCTTTGACGGCGTCATTGTAACGGACGCTCTGAACATGGACGCCATAGAGAAGCATTTTGACAGGCTCGACGCGGCCCGCCTTGCCATAGAGGCCGGGGTAGATATACTGCTGATGCCCGTTGACACCTCCTCAAAGGAGGGTATAGAAGATCTTGACAAGTACATAACCGACGTGGCGAAGCTGGTGGATGCAGGCAAGATCTCCGGAGAAAAGGTCGATGCGGCGGTTCTGCGCATACTTCACCTCAAGGAGGAAAAGGGCCTGCTGACGCCCTATGAGAGCGGGGATGTGGAGGCCCGTGTCTCCAAAGCCGTATCCTCTGTGGGCTCTGCGGAAAACCACGGAAAAGAGTGGGAGATAACAAAGAGAGCCATCACCCTGGTGAAGAACGACAACAACGTCCTGCCCCTTAATAAGGCAGGGCAGAATATAGTCGTGCTTACCGCCTACAACAACGAAGTGTTCGGCATGGAATACGCCGTGAATCTGCTCCGGGACGAGGGCAAGCTCCCGGAGGGTACGGAAGTTACGGTCAAATCCTTACAGGGCATGGGGCTTTCCGATGCTCTGCCGCTTATAGAGGGCGCAGATCACGTGATCGTGGTTTCGGAGGTCAGCAGCGCTTCGGCCCCCGACCCGGCAAGCGCCAAAGGGGCATACTCGACCGTTGTGGACGGGATAATCGACCAGGTGCACAAAAACGAAAAGACCGTTACCGTTTTAAGCGTTTATCTCCCGTACGACACGGCAAGATACCAGAAGGCGGACGCCATTATGATAGCCTGGTCCGCCAAGGCCATGAGCGAGGACCCGAGAGTGACTGACGGCGCCGTAAAGCAGTACGGCCCCAATATGCCCGCCGCTCTGTATCTGGCCCTTTCTCCCGACGAGTCCCCCTCCGGGAAGCTGCCGGTAAACATCCCCGCTCTGGACGGATCCTATAAGTATTCCGAAGAGATACTCTATCCCAGGGGCTTCGGACTGACCTACAAGGCCGCCGCCTTCGGGGACTGCCGAAAGGACGCCTCCTGTCCCATAAGCAGATTCAGCGACGCTTCCCCCGGGGCGTGGTATCACGACGGCGTCCACTGGGTCTTGGACAAGGGGCTCATGAACGGCGTGGGCGTTGACCTTTTTGCCCCGGAGGGCGTGTGCTCCCGGGCTATGGCCGTCACCGTCCTTTGGCGTCTGGCAGGGGAGCCGGAGGGGAAGGGCGCTGCCTTTTCTGACGTTGCGGAGGGAAGCTGGTATTATGATGCCGTTTCCTGGGCGGCGGGAGCCGGAGCAGTAAACGGCACAGGCGAAAACACCTTTTCCCCAGATGAGCCTGTGACCCGGGAAATGCTCGCCGCCATCCTGTACCGCTTCGCCCAGTCCAAGGGGCAGGGCTTTAAGGGCGCCTGGGCCTTCAGACTGGATTATTCCGACGTGGGCGACATTTCAGACTACGCTTACGAGGCGTTGTGCTGGATGACCATGAACGATATAATGAACGGCATGGGGGACGGGACGCTTGCCCCTGGAGCTGTAGCCAACCGGGCGCAGATGGCTACTATCCTCATGCGCTTCTGCCGGGAAATGGAGCTGTAACTAAAAAAGGGAAGAGACAAAAACATGAAAAATTCATTTAAAGAAGATGTGGAAAAGGCCCTTGCCTTTCACGGACATCTCTGTTCCGGGCAGTGCATTGGCGTCAAAATGGCAAGGCTGGGCCTTGAGCTTCTCGGCCCGGAGGTGGAGGAGAACAGGCGGAGACTCTATGTTTACGTTGAATGTGACCGCTGCCCCGCCGATGCCATCATGGCGGTTACCGGCGCACATGTCGGCAAGCGCACGTTCAAATTCAAGGATTTCGGCAAAATAGCCGCCACCTTCGTTGACGCGGAAACGGGCACGGCGTTCAGGATACTGCGCAAAAACCGCCGCCATCCCGCCGAGGGGGAGGACATGATCTCATTTTACGAAAACCTGCCGGACGAGGAGATCTTCCAGGTACAGAGGGTTTCCGTTGATCTCCGCCCCTGCGACATGAAAGGCCCGCTGGTGGAGGCGCAGATCTGTCAGCGCTGCGGCGAAGAGGTAACCGACAGCCGCCACGTGGTGAAGGACGGCACTGTGCTCTGCAAGGCCTGCGCCGGGGAAGGGTATTATAAAATACTGTAAATGCGCTGGCGGCGTTTGATATGTGGGAGTTGATGAATTGAAGAAGATCCTTTATTTGACGGATTTGGCTTACAAGGCAAAGGGGCGGGATTACTCAAAAGAGGACATTTATATCGCCGACAGGCTGAAGGACAGATATGATGTCGTATTGGCTCATCCTAAATGCGCGGAAGGCTTTGAGGATCATGCTGACGCAGTGGTGTTCAGAAATACAGGGAGCGTGATCGGGTACAAGGATATTTATTATGATTTTCTCAGACGGGTTGAGGAAAAACGGCTGAAAACATTTAACTCCTTTGACGGAAAGGCTGACATGCGGGGGAAACAGTATTTGCTGGAGCTTACCGCTGAAGCTTATCCCGTTATCCCTACTGTGGATTCAATGGATGATATAAATGTTTTGCCGGAGTCTGAAACTTATGTGATAAAGCCCAAGGACGGGGCGGACTCAATCGGACTGGAATTTGCTGCGGCGGAAGAGCTTAAAAAACGCGGCCTTGTTCCCGGTAAAACGCTTATTCAGCCCGCGATAGATTTTCAGTACGAAGTATCGTTTTACTTTATAAACGATAAGCTCGAATACGCCATGTATGCGCCGGATAAAACAAAGCGGTGGGAACTTGCGGAGTATGATTACACCGATGAAGATGCGGCGTTTGCCCGTAAGTTTATAGAGTGGAATACAGTTAAGCACGGTATTCAGAGAGTAGATGCCTGCAGGACCAGAGACGGAAGGCTCCTTTTGGTGGAACTGGAGGACCTGAATCCTTATCTTTCGATCCTTGAAGTCAAGGAAAGCGTCAGAAATCAATTCCTGCAGGATATGGCGGAAGCTATTGATAAAATATGAAAATAGGGCTGCAGCGATTTTTCATTTCGCTGCAGCCCCTTATCATTTGGTTTATCGCCGGCTATACGGCGTCATCAGTTGAACAGATTTGCGAATCTGGCCAACGGCTGGATCACATCTGACAGGTCGTTTATGGCCTGATTCAGCCTGTCAAAGTCGATCTGGCTTATATCCCGGATACCTTTGTTAAGCGTATCTATGTCCAGATCGCCCAGCTGACTTGCAGCGTTGCCCAGGGTGTCCACATCCTCCATAAAGCCGTCAAGCTGACCTGCGGCCCCTTCCAGGCTGCTCAGAGTTTCCATGGCGCCCTCCAGATTGTTGAGAGTGCCGTCCAGCCGGTTCAGGGCAGATACGACCCTGGGCAGGGTCAGCAGCGTCACCAGCAACAAAAGCGCCGCGATCACCAGGCAGACTACAGTGGTTACCCGGGCGTGGCGCAGGGATCTGCGCTGTACGTCCTCCAGAGCGACCAGCAGCTCCCGCTCAGACAGCTCTTTTTTGTCTTCCATATTTTACAGCTCCTTTGCTTTTTCTAAGGGCAGCACCGCATGATTCCGGTGCTGCCCTTAGAATAATACATGCGGGCGATATGCGCAAGGGGGAACAGCGGGTTTCTTGACCGGTTTTTTATCATTGTTTTATTTTTACCCGTTCTGGGCGTGCCACAGAGCGGCATAATCTCCGTTTTTCGCCAGAAGCTCCCCGTGGGTGCCGCTTTCCGTTAGCCTGCCGCCCTCAATGACGGCTATCCTGTCCGCGTCCCTTATGGTGGACAGCCGGTGGGCGATGACAAGGCAGGTGCGACCCTCGCCCAGCTTTTCCAGACTCTCCTGTATCTTGTGCTCCGTGACGGAGTCCAGGGCGCTGGTGGCCTCGTCCAGTATGAGTATGGGCGGATCCTTCAGAAACACCCGGGCGATGGAAACTCTCTGCTTCTGGCCGCCGGAGAGCATTACGCCCCGCTCGCCGATATAGGTGTCGTAGCCGTCGGGCATCTCCATGATCTCCCTGTGTATCTCCGCCCGGACGGCGGCCTCCACCACCTCCTCGTCAGTGGCGTCGGGCCTGCCGTAGCGGATGTTTTCCTTTATGGTGTCGGCGAATATAAATACGTCCTGCTGGATGATGCCGATGTTTTTCCTCAGACTCTCCTGTGTGAGAGAGCGCACGTCCTTACCGTCAACCGAGACGGAGCCGGAGGATACGTCGTAAAACCGGGGCAGCAGGTGGCATATGGTAGTCTTGCCGCCGCCGGAGGGCCCCACCAGGGCGAGGCTCTCTCCGGGATTAATGTGAAAGCTCACGCCGCTTAAGGTTTCGTTGTCTTCCTTGTAGCTGAAGCTCACGTTGTCAAAGCGTATGCTCCCCTTGACCGTTGTGAGTTCCTCAGCGTCCGGGGCGTCCTCGATCTCCGGGGCCGTTTTCATGACCTCAAGGAAGCGCAGAAAGCCGGCGGTGCCCTGCATATACTGCTCCATGAACTGCACCAGCCTCCGCACGGGGGAGATGAAGGTCGAGATGTACAGGGAGAAGGTTATGAGCTCTATGTAGCCCATTTCTCCCCGCATTATGAGAAATCCGCCGAAGGCGATGACCGCCACGGGGACGATGCCCACGGTGAACTCCATGCTTGCCATGAATTTGCCGAAGGTCTTGTAATAGACGGCTTTTGCAGTTTTGAAAAGGGCGTTGCTCCTTTCAAATTTCTCCCCTTCGGCACTTTCCGCAGCAAATGCCTTGGCGGTGCGGATGCCGGATATGCCGCTCTCTATTGCGGCGTTTATTTCCGCCGTTTTCTTTTTGACCTCGATATTTGTGTTCCGCAGCTTTATCCGCTGTTTGACCGTCATGGCTATGCACAGAG
>JAFYCQ010000196.1 GCA_017539635.1 Oscillospiraceae bacterium | reverse complement strand
GGCCCGTCAGAAGCTGGAGAAATTCAGGCCGCAGAATATCGGCCAGGCCTCCCGAATATCAGGCGTGAGCCCCGCGGACATTGCCGCGCTTTTGGTGCACCTGGGAAGATAAAAAAAGTATAAACCCCGCAAAGCTTAGTTGCCTTGCGGGGCATTTTTGACTTCGGTCAGCAATGAACTGCCGTTACCGTGCCTCCGGTTTCGGAAACACAGTATTTCTGTACGCCTTAAAATTTGTTGCCGCAGACAGAGCAGAAAGCGGCGGCGGCTTCGCACTTGCTGCCGCAGCCGGGGCAGAACTTCACGCTGGTGGACTCGGGCTCATCCTCGGCCTCGGGCTCATCCTGGGCGCTGTTCTCGCCGGAGCGGATGCGCTCGATCTCGGCTCTGGCCTCCTCGATCGCGTTTTCCGCTTCCTTTATCCTGTCGGCGAATATCGCGGCATCGGGCAGCAGCTCGTAGCCCTCGGCCACCTTGGCGTAGTAGATCTCGCCTATCTGACGCTTTGCCTCGGAAATGTGCTCCCGCTCCTTGCCGATGCGGGCGTTGAGCTTGGTTATCTCAATGGCGTTTCCGGTTTTCTCGCCGGCGGTCTTGGCCAGCTCGTTTATCTTATCAAAAAGTGCCATGTTCTTTACCTCCGTATAATTTGATATTCAGATTATAACACGGCGCAAGACAAATTCAATTACCATTTGTAAACTTTTTACTTCTTGCAATAAACCCTCCGTTATAGTAAAATTCAATTAAAGGAAAGGGGGATAAAGTCTTGAAAAAAACAGCTCTAAAGCGCGCCCTGGCTCTGCTTCTGGCCCTCATTACAATATGCTGTCTCTGCGTTTCATCTCTGGCTTTCGACGTGCCGGACGGTTATTGGGAGGCGCTGGACGCCTGGAGGTCCGCCGTGGCCTCAAAGGACGTGGACGCCACAATAAAGACCTCTGCCGACCTTTACGACATGATAAAGGATATAAAAAAGGAATTCGACCTCTGCAACGATATCCTGCACCCCCTGTGCGCCAAGGCCTCCTGGTGCTGTGAGATAAAGGGTGACCTGGATGGCGCCGCCATGTGGCTGGAGCGGCAGCTTGAGGCCGACCGCTGGCTTGACGACAACGGCTTCGTCCAGACTGACAATATCATAAACGGCGAGGCGCGAATGAAGCACCTGACCCGGAATATGGAGGCCTATGTGCTTTCCTCCGCTCCCGCCGACGTGCCCTATTTCGGCGCTAAGGGCGAGCCGGCCACCGGCGTGCTTTACGGCACCGTACCGGAGGTCAGGCACCAGGAAGACACCGCAGCACTCATTTACATCCACTTTAACGACGGCTACACCATGAAGTACTGGCTGGATTACTACTCAACCATGGACCCTGTGACAAACCGGGCGGTGAATAACGGCGGCGTTGTGGAGATCGCCTGGAACTTCAAGGAGAGCGATGCCGGAATAGATGAGGTTTTGGCCGCAGAAAGCTACATAACCGACAGCCTGAAGGAGCTGGGCAGCCGAAACTGCACTATCCTGCTGCGTATCGGCGCGGAAATGAACGTCTGGGAAAACCTGCCCACTCCGGAAAAATTCATCTCAGCCTTCCGTAAAATAGCGACGGAGGCAAGAAAGTATCCCAACATCGGCACCGTGTTCTCCCCCAACGACGTATCGAACCGCACCGTCACCTATGACACCTACTATCCCGGAGACGAATATGTGGACTGGTTCGGCGTCTCCACCTATCAGCGGGGCCTCTCGGGAAAGAGCGCCTATGAGTTCGACAATACAGAATACAACAACGACGCCTTCTACTGCCGGGGCATTTACGGCTCCGACCCACTGTCCGTTTTGGAGGAGCTGACGGCCATGGCGGCGGCCCACAAAAAGCCCATGATGATAAGCGAATGCGGCTTTGCGTATTATAATAAGGCCACCGGCACCGACCAAACCTCCTTCGCCTCTGACAGGATGACGAAGTTCTACTCCTACATCCCCATGGTCTATCCCCAGGTTAAGGCCATGTTCTACTTCAACTTAAACCACGCCGACAGCACCTATAACTACGCTCTCAGCGGCTCCCCCGCCCTGGCCGAAATTTACGGCTCCAAGGTTACGGGCGGCACCTTTATCCAGAACGGCTCCAGGTCTGCCCCGGGCTACACAAAGCTGCAGAACGCAAAGCTGGAGACTCAGCCCTTTGATATCTTCACCTACGTGAGCCTTCCGGGCGAGGGCAAAACAACCGTAAAATACTACGTGGACGGCGCCGAAAAGGGCTCCTCCGGCACAGAGCCCTTCTCCGTGAAGCTCCAGCTCACTGCCGGCGAACACACTATAAAGATAGTCGCCTCAAAGGGCCAGTTTACAAAGACCATTACACGTACAGTAAAAGTCTCCGAGCCCTCCACCGGCATGGCCTTTACGGACGTAAAGCTCAGCGACTGGTTCTGCGAACCCGTCAGGTGGGCGGTGGAAAACGGCATCACCAACGGCACCTCCGACACCACCTTCTCCCCCGCCATGGACTGCCAGATAGCCCATATCCTCACCTTCCTCTGGAGAGCCAAGGGCGAGCCGGAGGCCACGGGCGAGAATCCCTTTACTGACGTGGAAAAGGGCGCTTATTACTATACCGCCGCCCTTTGGGCATACGAGAACGGTCTCGTTTCCGGCAATGAGTTCAACCCGACAGCCCCCTGCACCAGAAGTATGGTTGTGACCTATCTCTGGAAGCTTGCGGGCAAGCCCTCCGCCGGAACAGCTGCCTTTAACGATGTTGCCGCCGCTGCCGACTATTCCTCCGCCGTAGCCTGG
>JAFYCQ010000195.1 GCA_017539635.1 Oscillospiraceae bacterium | reverse complement strand
CGATCATCACATACGAAATCACCGGCCTGACCCTTTTGGGGTCCGGCCGGTGATTTTAGACTTTAGACAAAGCCTCGCAGAGTTTTCGCCCGCAGGCGAAAATAAGGTTAAATACGTTTTTTCCGGGAGCATGTATCACGGAAAAAACACTCCTCAGCCCGTAAGTGTGCGACCGA
Source organism: Oscillospiraceae bacterium (assembly GCA_017539635.1). Classification (GTDB taxonomy): domain Bacteria; phylum Bacillota; class Clostridia; order Oscillospirales; family Oscillospiraceae; genus RGIG6969. The sequence continues at coordinate 3,486 of JAFYCQ010000195.1, read as the reverse complement.
AGGGAGCGCGGGCGGCGGGCTGCTTTCTTCTCACACGAGAAACCGGCGAAGCGTTTCCCGTGTGAAGCGTCAGCGGGTTTATTCCTGAATCAGATTTTCCAGCGTCTCGAACAGATTGTCCGGCTCCACAGGCTTGCTCAAATGGGCGTTAAGCCCGGCCTGGAGGCTTCTCTGCACGTCCTCGTCGAAGGCGTTTGCTGTGAGGGCGATTATGGGTATCGTTTTGGCGTCCGGCCTGTCCAGGGCCCTTATGGTTCGGGTGGCCTCCAGACCGTCCATCTCCGGCATGCGCATGTCCATCAGTATTGCGTCGTAGTGCCCCACGGGGCTCTCGGAGAACTTGTCAACGGCTATGCGGCCGTTTTCAGCCAGCTCCACTTCCATTTCCCGCATCTGGAGCACCATTATCATTATCTCGGCATTTACGGCCATGTCCTCGGCAAGAAGTATCCGTTTGCCGGTGAGGTCAGCTTTCTTTGCCGCTTTCATGGCCGGGAGGTTTTTGCGCTTTACGGCGTCCCGGAATTCCTCGATCACCGCCGCGGCGAACAGGGGCTTGGGGATGAAGCTGTCCACGCCGGCGCTTACGGCCTCCTCCAGCACGTCGTCCCAGCGGTAGGCGGTGAGGATTATGATAGCGGACTCGTCGCCCACTATTTCCCTGATCCTCTTGGTGGTCTCTATGCCGTCCATTTCCGGCATCTTCCAGTCAACCAGGATGAGGTTGTAGGGCTCCATTCTGGCGTGGCGGAGCTTCACCATTTCTATGGCCTCGGCGCCGGAGGCGGCTGTCTCCGAGGCAATTCCGGCCTTTTCCAGCACAAGCTTGGCGTGCTCGCAGGCAACGGGGTCGTCGTCTATGACGAGAACGCTCATGTCGTGGGGGGATATTTCCGAGACGGCGTTTTCGCTGTCTTTCCTGTCGGAATCCAGAAGGGTCACCGCCACCGTAAAGGTGGAGCCCGCGCCCTTTTCGCTCTCCACGGTGATGTTGCCGTTCATCATTTCGACTATGCTCTTTGTTATGGCCAGGCCCAGGCCGGAGCTGCCGTATTTGCTGGTGGTGGAGGAATCCTCCTGGCTGAAAGTGTCGAAGATATGGGGGAGGTAATCCTTACTCATTCCGATGCCGGTGTCGGAGATTGTGAATTTGAGAGTGGTCTTCCCGTCAAATTTCGCCACCCGCTCCACGTCGAAATCGATACGGCCGCCCTTGGGAGTGAATTTCACGGCGTTGCCCAAAATGTTTATCAGCACCTGCCGCAGCTTCATGTTGTCGCCGATGTAGTAGTCGTCCACCTGCCCCTTTATGTGGCACTGGTAATCCAGTCCCTTGTCCTGGCACTGGCCGCTGAACATGGTGTTTAAGGCCTCCAGCAGCTTGGGGAAGGAGAACTCCTCGTTTTTCAGCACCATGCGGCCGGACTCTATGCGGGACATGTCCAGAATGTCATTTATGAGGTTCAGAAGGTGCTCGGCGGAGGAGCCGATCTTTTCAAGATAGCCCCGGGTCTTTTCCGGCGTCTCCGGGTCGTTGAGAGCGATGTTGTCAAGACCGATGATCGCGTTCATGGGGGTGCGAATCTCGTGGCTCATACTGGAAAGGAAGGCGGTCTTGGCCTTGTTGGCCTGCTCGGCGGTGGCAAGAGCGGCGCTCAGGGCCTCGCTCTCGGCGAGACTTTTGCGGGTCTCCGCGTCCACGTCGGTAAAGCAGGCGCCCACGGCGTGGACAAGGTGATCGTCCCTGTCCTCCGGGTGGCGGACGCCGGCGAAACGCACCATTTCGTAAGACTCTTTCCCGTGGCGCTGCACCATATAGCGGTAGGATATGACCCGCTCGGTGGCCAGGGCCTCCCTTATGGCGTCGGGCTGTATAAAGCGCAGGAACTCGTCTCTGTACTGGTCGGTTATATAACGGTTGGCGTAATCCGTAACGGCCTGCAGATAGTGGAACTCCTGCCCCACGTTGAAGCCGTCGTCAAGGTCGGAGTGCTTCTGATAGCATATACAGTCGTCCTTGTCCAGCTCCAGATAGTAAACGCTCCTGTAGTCCGAGGCCAGGGCGGTTATCAGCTTGTCCTGCTGCGCCTTTTGCCGCTCCTGCTCCAAAAGCTTTTCCTGCAGGGCGAGCCGCTGCTCCAGCTCCTGGTTCTTTACCCGGTTTTCCGCCTCAGCGGCCTCCTTTTCAAGGGCGATCTGGGCGGCTTTTTTCGTCTGGCGGATAAGTACTATGAACAGCCCCAAAAGCACAAGGGCGGTGACAGCGGACTGAATGAGACTGCGGACTATTATGCCGCTGGAAACGGAGCCGATGCGCTCGCTTATGACGCTCTCCCGGATGAGGTAGGTTAGCATCCAGTCGGTGCCGTTCACCGGCACGTAGGCCAGGGTCTCCTGTATGCCGTCGTAGGTGAAGCTGACGACGCCCCGGTTCCCCTCGGCAAAGTCTTTGTAAAAGCCCTCAAGGGAATAGCCGTCGTCAAATTCGGCGTGGGTCATCGCCTCCAGAAGGTTGTCCTCCACGGCAAGACCGCCGAGAACGGTGTTGCTGAGGGCGACGCCGCCGCTGGTGTAGATGTTGCAGAATGTGGCTCCGGTGTTCTGGGAAGTCACGGAAACGCCGTGGAGCATGACCTGCATGTCCTGCTCCGTAAAGAAGGCCACGACCTTTTTGCCCTCAATGGAAATGTCGCTTACCGGAACGGCGATGACCACTTCCTTTTCGGCGCTGTCCAGGTGGTTTACGGATATTTCGGGGCCGGTGATGTTCTTGTAGTCAAAGCCGTACTGGTCGATGTCCGTTTTTACGCCGTCGGCGGTATAGACAAGTCCGTCCTCGTCAACAAAGGCGAAGCGCTCCAGCTTGAACAGCGTCCGCATCCTGCTCTGGTATGCCTGGAGGTGGGATATATCCTGCAGGTCCTCCGGCGTCAAAAGACTGAGGGCGGCGTTTATGTCGTTTATGTTGTCGTTCAAGTTGTCTTCAACGACCTGTTCCCGGCGTCCCGCCAGCTCGTCCAGATAAAGGAGGCTGACGGAGCGCACGGCTTCCGTCGTGTCCCGGCTGGCGCTGCGCCCCGTCCAGATCGTGCCGGCTATGAGAATAAGCGCAATTATAATGATGCCGATTATGATAAATCTGACTGTGTTCTTGCCCTGGGTCTGCTGGAACCGCTGTTCTTTCCCTTCCATATCCATACTCCCTCTCTGACGAAATTTCGGGACTATAATTGTATAAGAAGTAACAGGCATATAATTATACATAATAATTATAGCACAAAGACCTGGCGGCAGACAACCCGAAAAAGCGGAAAAAGAATTGAACAGGGGGAAATTATATACTATTGAGAAATAATACCGCCTGTGTTATAATCCGTATCAGTGAAAACAAAGGAGTTGTGAAATATATGAAATTAGGAATCGTGGGGCTGCCCAACGTAGGCAAATCCACGCTTTTTAACGCTATCACCAACGCCGGGGCGGAAT
>JAFYCQ010000194.1 GCA_017539635.1 Oscillospiraceae bacterium | reverse complement strand
GGTGGGGGGAGATTTCTACGATTTCTTCTTTACGGATGACGACCACTTGGGCGTTGTCATGGCGGACGTATCGGGAAAGGGCGTTCCGGCGGCGCTGTTTATGATGATAACCATGACATTGGTGCAGAACTACGCCATGACCGGCCTTTCCCCCGGAGAGACGCTGGAGGCGGTGAACCGCCAGATTTGCGCCAACAACCGGGAGGAGATGTTCGTCACCGTGTGGTTCGGCCTTCTGGACATCTCCACCGGGAAAATGGTGGCCGCCAACGCCGGCCACGAGTACCCGGTGATCAAGAGCCCGGAGGGCTCCTTTGAGCTGCTTAAAGACAAGCACAGCTTCGTGGTGGGCGGAATGGAGGGCCTCAAGTACAAGGAATACGAGATACAGCTCTCACCCGGCGGAAAACTCTTTTTGTACACCGACGGCGTGGCCGAGGCAACCAACGCCTCGGAGGAGCTTTTCGGTACCGACAGGATGATAGACGCCCTTCGCTCCGCTGAAAACGGCACGCCCCAGCAGGTGCTGGAGGAGGTGAGCCGGGCGGTGTCCGGCTTTGTGAAGGACGCGCCCCAGTTTGACGACCTCACCATGCTCTGCCTTGAATACAAGGGAACGGGAAAAGCATGAGTATGAATAAGCTGAACCCCTGTCAATTTTTTACGGGCTCGCACCCGTGAGCGGGCAACTTTTTCCCTTTTCCCGCGTCTATTAAGCAAAGACACCAATTAAAAGGAAGGTAAATAAAATGAAAAAACTGATAGCTATCGTTCTCTGCGCCGCGGCGGTTCTGTCGCTGGCTGCCTGCGCCCAGAAAAACGAGCCCGTCGAAACTGAGCCCATCGCGAACATGGTAAACCCCTTTGTGGATTACGAGACCCTGGAGGCGGCGGAGGAGGCCGCGGGGTTTGAGCTGGAGGCTCCCGACAGCGTTGCCGGCTTCCCCGACAAGCTGATTCAGGTCATGAGCGGGAAAATGATACAGGTAATGTTCCTCAACGGCGACGACAGACTCATTATCCGCAAGCAGGCCGGGGACGAGGACATAAGCGGCGATTACGGCGAGTATTCCCGGATCGTCAGCACCGATATCGACGGCAGGACCGTCACCATAAGAGGCGACGGCGACCTTATACATACCGCCCTCTGGACCTCCGACGGCTACAGCTACGCAATTATGGCGGACACCCCTATAAAAGAGGCGGATATGTCGGCGCTGGTTTCGCAGGTCAAGTAAAGAATGTTAAAAAGGCTTCCCCGGCCGGGGAAGCCTTTTTTATGATGTGATGGTTTTTAAGAAAGAAGCATTCTGTCGTTGTCCAGTTCCTTGCCCACGCCCACGCGGAAGCGGTCCAGCAGGTCCGTTACGGTGAGGCCCTTCCGCTCTTCTCCGCCTAAGTCGAGGATGATTTTCCCCGAGTCCATCATCAGGGTGCGGTTTCCCAGGTCAAGGGCGGACTGCATGTTGTGGGTTATCATGAGGCAGGTGAGGTTGTCCTCAGATACGATGTTCTTTGTGAGCTCCAGCACCTTTTCCGCGGTGCCGGGGTCAAGGGCCGCCGTGTGCTCGTCCAAGAGAAGGAGCTTCGGCTTTACCATTGTGGCCATCATCAGAGTCAGCGCCTGGCGCTGTCCGCCGGACAGGAGCCCCACAGGCTGCTTCATCCTGTTTTCAAGCCCCATGCCTAAAAGGGAGAGCCTTTCACGGAAGGCCTCCTTTTCCTTTTTAGACACGTGGGAGAGCCAGCCCCCGTGACCTGCGGCCAGGGAGAGGTTTTCCTCGATGGTCATGCCCGGGGCGCTGCCCCGCATGGGGTCCTGGAACAGCCGGCCTATATCGGCGGAGCGCTTATATTCCGGCAGGAAGGTCACGTCCTGCCCGTCCAGCACTATGGAGCCGGAGTCGGTGTAAAAGCTGCCGGCAATGGCGTTGAAGAGGGTGGATTTCCCCGCGCCGTTGGCGCCGATTATGGTTACGAAATCCCCGGGGTCAAGGTGCAGGGAGAGATCGTGGAGAGCGGTCTTTTCGTTTACCGTGCCGGGGTTGAAGGTCTTGGAGATGTTCGTCAAGGTCAGCATCAGTCCCGCCCCCTTTCGTTAAGGCTGCTGCGGTGATTGAGTCTGCGCCTGAGAAGCGGCAGCTCGCCATTTAAGTAGGGGCCGGAGATAGCGATGATGACGATAACGGAGGACACCAGCTTCAGCATGGAGGCGGGCATGTCGAACCGCAGCGCAACGGCATAGACAAGCCGGAAGATTATGGAGCCGATGACCACGCCGATCGCCCTTTTAGTTATGCCGCCCTTGCCCATGAAGGTGCCGCCGATTAAGAGGCTGGCCAGGGCGATAGTCACCATGCCGGTGCCGATGTCGATGTTCACCGACTTCTGGGACTGGGCCAAAAGACAGCCGGAAAGGGCGGTAAAGGCGTTTGAAACGCAAAGGCCCACCGTGGTGGTAAAGGCCGGGTTGATGGAGGAGGAGCGCACCATGTCCGGGTTGTTGCCCGTGGCCCTTATGGAAAGGCACAGGCGGGTGCGCAGGAACCAGGAGAGGAACGCTATGACCAGAGCCACGGCGATAAGCGCCACTATCAGCTTGTAGTAGCCGGAAAAGACGGTGCCGGCCAGCAGATCCTTCAGCTTCATGAAGACCGTTTCCGTCTTGTTCATGTTCAG
>JAFYCQ010000193.1 GCA_017539635.1 Oscillospiraceae bacterium | reverse complement strand
GTCTATAAGCCGCTCGGTAACGTATGCTGCGGCCAGGACGATGCCCCGCTCGTTGAATATCTTAACGATGTCGCCGTGGCGGATGCCCCGCTTTTCGGCCTCATGGGGGGAGAGCCAGCAGGGCTCGTACTGATAGCCGTCCTTGCCCCTTATCTTCATGGTCTCGATCTCGCGGCTCCAGGGGATATCGTCGCACTGGGCGTGCATACGCCAGCGGCCGTGGTTGCTCTCGCAAATAAGGGGATACTTTTTTGCCCTTTCGGAGGAGAGCCTTTCGTCGTGCCAGGGGCCCTTTTCCACCCAGTGGGGAACGGGCAGCCGCTCTATATCGTCGGGGAAGTGCTTTTCTATATTGGTGGAGGAGTACTCCAGAAGTCCCGTCGGCGTCTCCAGGGGGTGGGCCTTGGGGTCCTGTTCAAATTCGGCAAATCCCGCGGGGGCGTCCTGGGCATCCTCCCTTACGGGAACGACGAAAATCTTTCGCCTGTTGAACTCCTCCCAGGACATGTGCTCCTCACAGCCGGAGGCCTTGTAGAAGAAGCGCACCCGCTCCTCCTCGGTAAGACCGCCGGTGTAAGCCTTGACATACTCGGGGCCAAGCTTTTCGCATATCTTGACGCAAACGTCAAAGTCGGTCATGGACTCGCCCAAGGGCTCGATGCAGGGCTCCTCCTTGTATATGGAAACGTAGGTGCCGGAGCTCAGATCATTGCCGATGTCGTGCATCTCGTGCTTTGTGCATACGGGCAGCAGGATGTCGGCAAAATAACAGTCGTTTTCCATCCAGGGGTGCTGGACTACGATGGTCTCGATGTCCGGGTCACGGTAGGCCCTTATGAATTTGTTGCCGTCGTTCCAGCAGGTGGTGTTGCAGGGGGCCGTGTTCCAGAGCATGTGGACGGTGGAGAGCCCCGGACGGGGGTAAACGTTGTGGTTGAACTGGTCGTAGGCCGTGGGGATACGGATATTGCCGGGCTTGGGCTTCTGGCCGGTGGAGAAGGCGGAAAGGCCGTACCAGTCGGCTTTTTTGTCAAGTATGGCAGTCTGCACCAGGCAGCGGGGTATGAACTGCTTGGGGCCGGGGAGGATCTTGAACAGATCCACTATCTCCGGGGCCCGCTGCTTCTGCTCCTCCGTAAGGGAGAAACGGTTCATCTCGATGTGGGGCGGCACGTCTCCGGGAACGGTGCGGGTGGCGTCGCAGATGTGGGGCACCGCCGGCATGAATTCAGGCGTGTAGGGCAGAGGGAAGAATTTTGCCCACATGTTCCACTCTATGAGCTTGCACTGGCAGACGCCGGGCTTTCCCAGGCCTCTCATGCCCAGGAGCATGACTTCGAGTCTCGCCTGTTCGGTTGCGTAGGGGCCTCTTATATAGCTGCCGCCGTTGCCGTGGCATATAGAGACGGTGCTCTTGGCCCAGTATCTTGCCAGGGCCTTAATTGTCCAGACGGGCACGCCGCATTTTTCGCTGGCCCATTTGGGCGTTTTGGGGATGCCGTCCTCCTCGCCTAAAACGTAGGCCTTGAATTTGTCGAAGCCGTAGGCGTGGGTGTCTATATATTCTTTTTCGTAGGTGCCGCCCGTTATCCACTGATAGGCAATGGCCAGCTGCAGGGCAGCGTCGGTGTTGGGGAGAATGGGTATCCATTTATCCGCGTGTATGGCCGCACCGTAGTTTAAGTCCGGGCAGACGTAAATGGATTTTATGCCCAGCTCGGTAAACCAGTAGCAAAGCAGGGTAGTCATCTTCATTCCGAAGCCCTGGGGAGTGACCTCCGGGTCGCAGCCCCAGAAGAAGAGGGCGTCGCAGTTTTTTGCCATGTCGGGGATGAGGTTGCCCTGGGGATTCTGCTCGCCTACGGGCTCGCAGCCCCAGACGTGCTTGGCGCCCCAGTACCAGCCCTCCCAGGAATCCATGTTCCGCATCTGGGTGGTGTAGCCGCCGAGAAGGGACAGCATCCTGTTGGGACAGCCGTGGCTGGGGGCCACGTTTTTGCCCTCGCCGTGCATGTCGCTCTGGCAGAGTACTCCCTCGGGGCCGTATTTTTCCTTGATTCGCAGCAGCTCGTCGGCGCAGAGCTGCGCCGCCTCGTCCCAGGAGATCCGGACGTAGCCGCTTTTGCCCCTGGTCTCGGGGTGACGGTCGCCCTTGGGGTCCCAGTCAACACGCTTCATGGGGTAGAGGATGCGGTTGGGAGAGTAAACACGGGTCTTGTAGCAAAGTCCCATGCCGGTGATCTCCACCCTCTGAGGGGGATAAAAGCTCTTGCCCCGGGCCTCCATATGCCAGGGATGACAATGAGCGTCGGTATATTCCCGGTCGAACTCGTAGGGGTTGATTCGGGTGATTTTACCGTCGTTGCAGTCAACGCTGCACAATGCGCCGCTTTCCGGCCCCATAAGGCTGAAGCTCACAAGCCGGGTGTGGTCAGGTTCAGCTTTCTTACACAAAGCGTATCGCCTCCTGCCTTCATCAGTACTTTTTTCAAAATGTTCCGCCGGGAAAAGGAGGAAGGAGCAGTTTTCCTCAGTTAGTAATTATAGCACATTTGCTGAAAAAATTCCAATTAATTATTTAATTTTTTTATTACTTCTTATAAAAATTATTGATAAGAAAAGAGCGCCGGAATTTTCCGGCGCTCTTTTTGGAATTGCGGGTTACTGGGCTTTGAGATAGAGGACCAGGTCACCGGTGGTGCCGCGCTGATAGTGGACGGTGCAGGCGGGGTCGGTGTAGAAATCGTTGGTGCTGATGCGCTTGCCGTCGTAGTAGATGTAGAAGTAGGCGCCCTGGGGCAGCTGGTACTTCATGGTGTAGGGCTTATCGGTGTCAGCGCCGTAGGTCACGGTTATGTAGCGGGATTCTGTGGCGGTGAAGTAGGGGGCAAGAGGCGTGGCCTCCACGTCATAGACTCCGCCGTCGTAATTGTAGGTATATTTGGAGAAGAGCACTTCTTTGCCGTCAGGGTATCTGATGTTCATGGTACCGGATCTGAGGTCGTAGTTGTTTGCGTCGAAAACGTAGTAATACACGATCACCATACCGTTTTCATAGGTGTATCCGTCGGCGATACCTTTTTCTTTGGCGGATTCGAAGGCCGACTGGATATATTCCTTATCCGTTGTTTCAGTCGTGACGTAGATGCTGCTCTTGTCTCTGGTGGTGGCGGTTACGACCTCTTTTTCATCGGTATAGACGGAGCAGTAATCGGTATTTTCTGCCAGGAGATCGGCATAGGCCTTGTGAGTGTTGAGGAAGTTTTCGACTATCATGCTGTGATTGCCGGAATAGGTCTCGATGTACAGATCCTGCTGTATCATCTGGGCGTATCCTGTGCTGTCGGTGTAAGCGTAAGTCGAGCCGTCGATAAAGGTGTTTTTGCCGTATGCTTTTTCCCCGTCCTTATTATACTGCAATGCTTCAATGCGGATGGAATCGTGTCGGTCGAGCAGTTTTTCCGCGCTGTTGGCGGCTACGAGCTTTTTGAACAGCTCGGGGTCGGGGCCGGAGACCGACTTCTGGAGAGGAATGTAGAGCCGCAGGGTGGAGACGCCCTTGATGGAGGTCTCGGTGTAGGCCTTGGTGTAGGGGGGATCGGTGTAGGTGTCGTCGGTCACTATGCCGTTTACGTAGAATCCGAGCTCATAGCTGTCGGGTACGCTGAAGGTCCTGGTGGAGGAGGCATTGACATCCTCCAGGGCGTAGTAAACGGTAACGGAGGTCCTGTTCTTGCCGCTGTTGTAGTCGGCAAATTCGGCGGAGGAGGCGTGGGCGGCGTCAAAGGCGTAGGTGGCGCGGCTCAGAGTCTCGACATAGCCGTTGGGACGGTTGACCGAGGTGTTGGCGCTGATTATCTCGAAGGTGTTGGCGTCAAAGACGTAATCTCTTACTATGACGTCGCCGCTCTCATAGGTGACCTTATAGTAGTTCTGGAGCATGTCGGAGACGACGGAGGCGTCCTTGGTCTCCGTGGTTATGTAGCGGAGGCCGTTTTCCGTCTTGCTGGAGGTTATCTGCTGGGCGCGGCCGTCAAAAATGCAGGCCGCGGCGGCGGAGGCGAAGTCTTTGGCGTACTCGTCGGCGCTCAGATACAGGTTTGCGGTCTTTTTGTTGGCGGAGAGCACCATTCCGCCCGCGTAGAGCAATTTGTCACCGTCCGGGTGGTTTGAGATTTCCAGCGTGTCGGAGGTCAGATAGCTGGTCTCGCGGGTGACGGTGTTGGAGTAATAGGTTATGGTTGCCGTGACGCTTTTGTGGTTTTTCATCAGCGTCTCAAGGGAGTTGGCATTGCTCATGGCCTGGAGATATGTCTGCGTCTCCATGCGCTCGGTCAGCAGGCCCACCTGATACACGGTGAGGTTGTCGGTGGCGCCCACGGTGCCGTCGCCGTATCCCAGCACGAGACCGGCGGCGCTGAGTCTGTCAACGTCGGTCTTTGCCCACTCGGGCACGTCGGAAAACACCAGGGGGGCGTTCAGCGTGGGAAGCTCAGGCAGGCAGCGGGAGAGAATGACCAGCGCCTCGACACGGCGGATGAAATCCTTGGGCTTGAGAGTGCCGTCGTCATAGCCCTTTATGACGCCTGCGGCCACGGCGGTGGCAAGATCGCCGCCGTAGTAGGGGGAAACGTCGTCAAAATCCTTGAAGACCTCAAGGTCGGAGTAGGTGGAGGAGGGTACGGAGAGCCCGGAGGCGCTGACGAAGGAGGCCACGGAATATTCACGGGTGGCGGCCTGCTTGGTTTCATCCTCAACCTGGCCGGCGGCGAGGTAGAGGTAGTAATAATCGTCATAGAGTCCGCAGCAGGCGTCCATGCCGGAATTGATTGTAAAGGCCTTTTCGATGACGGCGCCCCAGGAGCCGTATTTGTTGTAGAGCTCCTCGGGGAGAGGGCCTTCCTCATGGCCGTAAACTTCCATATTCCGCTGCTTGGCGGCGGCCAGCTCCTCCTCTGTGTTGCAGGCGGCGAGGCGCAGCTCGTTGCGCTTTGCGCACAGGACGCGGGCGATTATTTCCTCACTAATGTCGGAGGTCACCATTTCGTCCAGCAGGTCGTACATTTCGCCTATGCTGGTGTGATAGGCTATGCGCTCTTCCCGGAACCTTGCCACCGTGTCGGGATCGCCCCAGTCAAAGGCGAGATACTCGGTAAGAGAGCCGGTAGGGCTGGGGGCATAGCCGTACACGGCCTTGGAGTTGGGAACTATATCCGCCATGGCCTTTGAATTCAAACGGGGGTCGTGTTCATACCGGAAGCCGCCGTCATAGCCCACGTAAGAGGCTAAAGCCGGCGCCGCTGCGAGGCACAGCGACAGCACTGTGATGACGGACAAGAGCACCGCCAGACAGCGCTTTAAGGAACGCTTGGTTACAGTCATTTCGTTATCCTCCTGTTACAGGTTTTATTTCAAGATGTTGTATAGAACATATATTTTTACTTCTATATTATAGTGATTTGCGAAATAAATGTCAATACGGGGCTTCTTTTTGTTGGACCGTCTGAGATATTTTTCCTCTCCCGGTTGCTTTTTCGGTAGATTTACTTTACAATATTATAATACAACATTGTTTTGAGGCAGGAAGATGGAGAGAGCGCGGCTCATAAAGGAATGGATCTGGATAGTTGTGGGACTGGCGGTCTTTGCCATGGGGGTACACCTCATAATCAGAGCCGACATCGGCGTCGCTCCCTGGGACTGCCTGGGGCTGGGCATAGAAAAGCACACTCCGCTGAACTACGGCCTTTCCATGACGGTCATGTCGATAGTGATCCTGCTCATCGACATTGTCATGCACGAGAAGATAGGCATGGGAACGGTGCTGGACGCCGTCCTCACCGGGAACTTTATACAGATTTACAATGACATTGACCCGTTTCCTGAGACCGCCGGGCTGGCGTCCGGGATAATCATTGTGGCGGCGGGGCTTTTCATCATGGCCATAGGGCAGTTCCTATACATGAGGGCCGGCAACTGCTGCGGCCCAAGGGATACCCTGCTCATCGGCCTGGGGAAACGGTTGCCGAAAACTCCCATCGGCGTTGTGGAGATAATGCT
>JAFYCQ010000192.1 GCA_017539635.1 Oscillospiraceae bacterium | reverse complement strand
TAGCTGTCAATGGCCTTTTGCGTGACGGAAACGGTCTTGCGCCTCCTGTCCTCGCCCTCGCCGAAGGTGACGAAGCCCTTGATCCTCAGACGCTCAAGAAGCCCCGTGACCGTCGGGTGCTTGAGGCCCATATGGTTCTCTATATCGTGCTGGCAGACGGCAAAGCCGCCGTTATTGATAAGAAAGCCTATGATATGCGCCTGCGACTGGGTAAGCCCGTAGCTCTGCAGGTTGCCAGTAAGCGCTCTCGTATAGGCATTGGCGATAATTTTGAGTTTTGCCGAAATAGGGATGTTGATTGACATAGCGCTGAATGTTCTCCTTAAAAAGTAGCATACGACGCAATTATAATGCGTCCATTTTTAAATGTCAACATGCAGGCTGTCGAAAATTATGTACCGCCCCGAAACTGGGGCGGTGTTCGTTTAAGCGGCTTTCATCATTTCTCCGCTTTCTTGCAGCATACGCTCAACACTGACGGCATAGCCTAATGCCGGGTCGCTGACCAGCACGTGGGTCACGGCGCCGATCAGCCTACCGTTCTGGATAATGGGCGAGCCGGACATGCCCTGGACTATGCCTCCGGTGGTATCGAGAAGCCGCGGATCGGTGATTCTGATCATCATCTCCCGGACGCCCTCAGGGTATATTCTCGTGATCTCGGCGGAATACTCCTCAACAGTACCGAGAGCGCCGGAGAGCACGCAGCACTCCCCTGTCTCGATTTCCGATTTCGGCGCCACAGGCACGCTCTCTCTCTTTGAAACGTCAAAGGCAGCCGTGCCGTAGATGCCCACGGGCGTGTTGCTCTCAACGGCCCCGATGGGAGAGAGGAAATCGATCTCGCCATTGAGCTTTCCCGGCTGTCCCCTGCTGCCGGCAACGCTGTCGGTTACGCGGGCGCTGAGAATGACGCCCTCCCTCACCGGCATGACACCGTCGCTGTCTTTTTCGCTCACGGGGTGGCCGAGAGCGCCGTATTCTCCGCTCTCCGGGTCGTAATAGGTCACGGTCCCGATGCCGGACAGGGTATCCCTGAGCCAGACTCCCAGAAGGCCTCTCCCCTCGCCGCCGTCCCCGGCAGTAAGGGTGACATCCTTTCTTTCGCCGTTGCGCAGGACAGTTACGGTTACGGATTTATCTGCCATGCTTTCAAGCGCCTTTGCCGCCTCCTTTGCGGAGGTGACCTCTTTCCCGCCGATGGCAACGACGATGTCACCCGCTTCTACGCCGGCTTTTTCCGCCGGTGAGTTTCCGTTTTCCTCAAAGCCCGCCACTACGGCTCCCCGGGAAGCTACGCTTATGCCCACCACGTCCCCCATGGGCACCAGCTCCTCCCCTGCGGCGGCCGCGGACACACTAAGCGCAAACGAAAACGCCAGAAATGTGCACGCGGCCCTTTTTAAAAACTTCTCCATTTTCCGCCTCCTTAAATAAAATCTGCGGCAGCGCCGCCTTGACATTATGTGCAGATAAAATGTCAGACGACGTTAAATAATTTCCCTCAAACGCCCAGTTTCTGCCGGAGGCAGGTGCTCGGGGGAAAAAGCCCGGAATCTTCCGAAATAATCGTTTTCAGGCAAAAAACAGAAAAGCGCTCATTTGCATATTATGTCTTGAAAAAACATTTATCGGAGGACAAAAACATGGAAAATCTTGAGCTCATCCGCCCCGGCAGCAGATCGCCTTATACAGAGCTTGCACAGCTCGGTCTTAAAAGGGCCGGCTTTGACCCGGGAAAAATTGACGGAGATTTCGGGAAAAGGACATTGGGAACCGTCACGGAGTTTCAAAAAAGCTCCGGCCTGTCTCCCGACGGAGTTGTGGGGCCCGAAACCTGGGCGGCTCTGTATCCGTATCTCACGGGCTTTATCACCCACAAGGTCACAAAAGGAGATTCGCTCTATCTGATAGCAAAAAAGTACGGCACATCACTTGCCCTCGTAAAGGCAGCAAACCCCGATGCCGTACCGGAAAACCTGACTGTAGGCTCCGAAGTCATCGTCCCCCTGAGCTTTCCCGTGGTGCCGGACTGCGTGACCTTCACACCGACAGCGCTGGCAATAAGCATTGAGGGGCTGCGGGCCCGATACCCTTTTATTACATCTGAAATCGTCGGCAGAAGCGTCATGGGCAAGCCCCTTTATACTCTCACAGTGGGCACGGGAGACCGCAGCGTCTTTTATAACGCCGCCCACCACGCCAATGAGTGGATAACCTCGCCGCTTTTGATGACGTTTCTGGAAAATCTCTGCCGTTCTGTGGTGACTGGCGAGCGTCTGGGTGAATATGACGTAAAAAACCTGCTTGAAAAAACCACGCTCCACATAATGCCCATGGTAAATCCCGACGGCGTGTCGCTCGTTACCGGTGAACTGACGCAGGGCAAACACTTTGACAAGGCGCGTGTTTTTTCCGGGGACTATCCCTTCGTACTTTTCCCTGACGGCTGGAAGGCCAATATATCCGGCGTTGATCCCAATCTTCAGTACCCCGCCGGGTGGGAAACGGCCAGGGATATAAAATTCGCCGAGGGCTGGGTCTCGCCTTCTCCCCGTGATTTTGTGGGCAGGGCCGCCCTTTCCATTCCGGAGAGCAGGGCCGTTTATGATTACACGCTTAAAAACAGCTTCGATCTAACGATTTCCTACCACACACAGGGCGGCGTCATCTATTGGAAATACGGCGAAAAAGCTCCGGAGGGCTCAGACGTCCTTGTCCGGGATTTCGCCGCCGTCTCCGGCTATGAAGCAGAGGACGTTCCCGCGGCCTCAGGCTACGCCGGGTATAAGGACTGGTTTATCGACAAATACGGAAAGCCAGGCTTTACCATAGAGGCCGGCAGAGGCGACAACCCTTTGCCCATAAATCAGTTGCCGGAAATTTACAGGGAAAATGAGGGTATTCTGCTTCGCGGTCTGCGCCCTTGACAAAAAACTATAAATGATTATAATTAGTAAAGATATATGCTTATACCTATCAAAGAAATTGGAGATGAAAGAATAACATGAGCGATACCTGCACACACGATTGCTCCACCTGCTCCGCCAACTGCGCCAGCCGTGAAGGCGGAGAAGCCGCGCCTGCCAAGGACGCCGGCAACGTCAACAGCCACATCAGAAAAGTCATCGGCGTAGTTTCCGGAAAGGGCGGCGTCGGTAAATCCCTTGTTACCTCCCTTCTGGCCGTAACCTCTGCCCGCCGTGGCTATAAGACTGCCATTATGGACGCCGATATTACCGGCCCCTCCATTCCCAAGGCATTCGGCCTCCATTCCCAGGCCTCCGCCACCGAGCAGGGCCTCCTGCCTGTGGTCAGCAAGACCGGCATTTCCACCATGTCCATCAACCTCCTGCTCCAGAACGAGACCGACCCCGTTGTCTGGCGCGGCCCCATCGTGGCCGGCGTTCTGCGTCAGTTCTGGAACGACGTTGTCTGGGGCGATGTGGACTATATGTTCGTCGATATGCCTCCCGGAACCGGCGACGTGCCCCTCACCGTTTTCCAGTCTCTGCCGGTTGACGCCATCGTCATAGTCGCCACTCCCCAGGAGCTGGTGCGCATGATAGTTGAGAAGGCGGTAAACATGGCTCACATGATGAACGTGCCCGTTATCGGCATCGTTGAGAACATGAGCTGGCTCGAGTGCCCCGACTGCGGCAAGAAGATATCCGTCTTCGGCGAAAGCCAGATAGAGGACGTGGCCAAGGCTCTCAAGATTCGCAACGTGTCCCGCCTGCCCATAGACTCCAAGCTCTCCGCCGCCTGCGACGCCGGCACCATAGAGCTCTTTGACGGAGCCTGGCTCGACAACATGATGGACGCCATCGAGCAGATACCCGAGGGCACCAGAAAAGAGTAATAAGCATTTACCTGAAAACGCGGAAGCACGATTGCTTCCGCGTTTTTCTATAGTGATCATATCCTTAAAAAGGCGCTCTCGTACTGAAACGAGAACGCCTTTTCTCTGCGTAAAAACATTTTATAAACCGAAAACGGTTATTTGCGCTGTCAAATTATCCCTCTTTGAGGAAAACCTCAAGCCTGTCAAGGCCTTTCTTGATCTTCTCCATGGATACGGCGTAGGACCACCGGACATATCCGTCCGCGCCGAAAGCGTTGCCGGGCACCACAGCCACAAGGCCGTTTTTGAGGAAGCAGGAGGCGAAATCCGCGCTGCTCTCTATCTTCGTACCGTAGAAGGTCCTGCCGAAGAGCTCCTTTATGTTCATGAAGATGTAGAAAGCTCCCTCGGGCTCCAAGCAGCTGACACCGTCGATCTTGTTCACCCGGTCAACGAAATAGCGGCGGCGTTCGTCAAAGGCCTTTTTCATCTCCGCCGTATCGCTGGTGATCTCCGTAATGGCGGCCAGGGCCGCGGCCTGGGAGATGGAGCATGCGTTGCCGGTGGAGTGGCTGAGATAGTTTGCCATAACCTTGGCGATGGCAGGCTCGCAGAGAGACCAGCCGATCCTCCAGCCGGTCATGGCGTAGGTCTTGGACACGCCGTTGATGATTATGGTGCGCTTCTTTATCTCCTCGCCCAGGCTGGCTATGGAGGTGAACTCGCCCTTGTAGGTGAGGTAGTAATAAATCTCGTCGCTCAAAACGTAGATATCGTTTTTCACCATGAG
>JAFYCQ010000191.1 GCA_017539635.1 Oscillospiraceae bacterium | reverse complement strand
TTGTCTCTCAGGGGGAACATGTCTTCCGCCACGGTCACCCATTCTGTGCCGTCGCACACCATAAGGTCGCCGTCGTTTTCCTCCTCATAGGCTACCGTTATATCGCCTTTCCTCAGCTCAACGGGGCTGCCGTTTTCGTCCAGCAGCACCTTCTGCACTTCGCCCGAGCCGCCTTCGGGGGCATCAAAGACGGAAAGGCTGTCCTCTTCTCCCGGCGTCGCCTTTGCGGCCATGCAGTCGTTAAGGGAGTGCATGGTCCCGGCGTAGTAGCCGAATACGAAGCACACCTCGTCTTCCGTCTCCAGGAACTGTTCCACCACCGCTCCGGCGGTGGAATCCTCAGAGGCGGGCAGCGTGCCGAGAACGATCGTATCCTCCCCGGACATTTCAAGGATCGTATAGGTCGTGGCATAGCTCTCGGTATCAAAATCGCTCTTCATGATGTAAAGGGCGTCGTCGGTCACTCCGGCAAAGGTGACGGTATCGGTGAAAACGAACTCATCCGTTACCTCGCCGCCCTTGATGAGCCTGTATATATCGGTAAACACGCCGTCCCGCTCCTCGTAGCTCTGGGCGGCTATCGTTCCTCCCTTTGAGACGCCGACGATATTGCCGATGGTAATATCCTTCACCGTTTCCCCGTCAAGGCTGAAAAACGACACCTTGCCGTACAGCCCTTCGGCCTGCCGGAGGTAGAAGCCCCCGTCGGCAAAGTAAAGCTCGCCGCTGCCCTTGTCGTTGAATACGGTCTCGGTCTTTCCGGTATTGAGGTCATATCTTACTATCTCGGACTGGCCGCCGGTGGCAAGGTAACCTCCCACGAAGCTGCCGCTCAGAGCGGTCTTATATACGGAGTCCTGCCCGTAGCGGCGGAAATAGACGCCGTCGTCCACCCGGACGAAGTATCCGCCGTTGTTCTCCACTTCATAGGTCACGGGCTCGGCGGTCTCCGGGGTTTCCGGGTCTTTTTCCGTGACCGCCGGCTCCGGCTGGGGGGCCGGAACGTCGTCGCCGCTGCTCTTTTCGGCGCAGGCGGTGAGCAGCAGCATCAAAGCGAGCATCAAAGGCAGCAGTTTTTTTATCATCATTTTATCCTCCTGTTACCCGCAGCGTGATCTCTCCGCTGCGGAGTGTTTTTTCCGTGCCGTCGGGGAGCCGTACCACCAGTCCCCCGTCGCCGTCGATATCTATTGCCCTGCCGGTGACGGCCTCAAAGCCGCCCCCGGAAAAGGTCACCTCCCGCCCCAGTACCATAGAACGGGCCTTGTAATCCTCAATGTATGACTTGTCCTTCAGGTCGGCTACGATGTCCAGTATGGCGCCGGCCACTCTGCCGATCAGTTCGCAGCGGGTTATTTTTTCGTCGTCTATAGCCCCTGCGATGTCCCGAAGCTCCTCCGGCAGCCCCTCGCTTTTCAGATTTATGCCGATGCCGATTATGAGGGTCTGGGTCACGCCCGTCTCAAAATCCGACACCGCCTCGGTGAGGATGCCGCTTATCTTTTTGCCGTCAAGGTAAAGGTCGTTGACCCATTTTATTTTTATCTCCCGGCCGGTGAGCTCCTCCAACGCCGCCGCTGCGGCGGTGGCCGCCCGGGCGGTGGAGGAGACGGCGTCTGAGATGGCGGCGTCGGCGGGGACTGCTAGAGTTATGTAAACCCCTGTCCCCGGCGGTGAAGAAAAGGCCCTGCCTCTTCTCCCTCTGCCGCCCGTCTGTTGTTCGGCGGTTATGAGGGCCGTGCCGTTAAGTCCCGCCGTGAGCCGTCTTTTCGCCTCGTTGTTGGTGGAATCCGTCTCCCGGAGGACGATTATTTCAATGTCCCTGTATTTTTCCGGCAGATATGCCCTCACTCCGGGCTCGGAGAGCACGTCCCCGGCTATCCGGTAGCCCAGCTTGGTGGAGGCCTCTATTTCGTAGCCCCCGCTTTTAAGCGCCGAGACGGCCTTGTTGACGGCAGCCCTGGTCACTCCCAGAGCGTCGGCCATCTCCTGCCCCGAGACGAATAAGCCACGGCGCTTTTCAAGAGTCAGGAGCACGTCGTCTTTAAGTGACATTTTTACTTCAGCCTCAGCATTTTTGAAAATTCCGCCATGGTGTCGGCTATGGGAAGGCCCTGGGGACATACGGCCTCGCAGCTGCGGCAGGCAATACAGGCGCTGGGCTTTTTCTCCTGCGGCAGGGCGGCCACGGCCATGGGGGCGATAAAGCCGCCGCCGGTGACCTTGTGCTCGTTGTAAAGCCCTATGAGGTCGGGTATGTCCAGCCCCATGGGGCAGTGGGAGACGCAGTAGCGGCAGGCGGTGCAGGGCAGGGCGCCCTCGCTGACCATTCCCTCGGCCTCTTTTAAGAGGGCCGCCATTTCCTCGTCGGAAAGGGGCTTTCTCTCCCGGTAGGTCTCCACGTTCTCCCTCGTCTGCTCATAGGAAGACATGCCCGAGAGGGTCACCGTCACCTCCGGCAGGCTCTGGAGAAAGCGCAGGGCCCATTCTGTGTCGGTTACGTCCCGCATTTTCCTGAGCCTTTTTGAGACCTCCGGCGGGAGATTCGAGAGCTTGCCGCCTCTTAACGGCTCCATGACCCAGGCGGGGAGGTTCCATTTTTTAAGCAGCTCCAGCTTTTCCTTTGCCTTCTGGAAATCCCAGTCCAAGTAGTTCAGCTGCAGCTGGCCGAACTCCATGTGCTTTCCGTAGGCGTTCAGGAATTTTTCCAGCACCGGCATGGCCCCGTGGCCGGAAAAGCCCAGGTGCCTAATCCTGCCGTTCTCCTTCTGGCGCAGCAGGTATTCCAGTATGCCGTATTTTTCGTCAAGGTAGTAATCCACGTTGCCCTCAAAGACGTTGTGGAAGAGGTAGAAGTCGAAATACTCCACCCCGCATCTTTTGAGCTGCTCCTCAAAAATGCTCTCCACCTCGTCCATGTTTGAAACGTCGTAGCCGGGGAATTTGTCGGCAAGGTAAAAGCTGTTCCGGGGATAGCGGCTGAGCATTTTGCCCGTCACCACCTCGGAAAGCCCGAAGTGATACCCCCAGGCGGTGTCGTAGTAATTAACGCCGTTTTCGTAGGCGCAGTCGAACATTCTGGCGGCCTCGTCCTCCAGGATGTCCTTGTCTCCGCCGGGGCCCGTGGGCAGGCGCATGGTGCCGAAGCCGAGGGCAGAGAGCTTTATATTCTGAAAATCGTTGTAGATCATGGCAAACCTCCAAGTTTTTATATTATTAGTATTACACGGACCGGCCCGCAAGTCAACCGAAATTTCTTTACTAAAATATCCCTTTGCGCCGTAATTTTTGTGGAAATTATAAAAAAGATAGTGTATAATATCCGCATTAAGGCGAGGGGAGTCGAACACCTGCCGCCCGTGGGCGTCCCCTTTCGGCGCTTTTTGCCCCGCCCCGGTTGCCGGGCGTCAGCCCGGCGGCCCTCGTTGGAACAAAAATCACTCGAAATTTGCCAGCTCACGGGTGCAAGCAGTTTTTACGGAGCTCGTTTTTGTCGAGACAAGGCAAGCCCCGCAGACAATCCTTGCCTGTATTATCAAGGGGCTTAACGCAGCATCGGCGGAAACGAGCCCAGTAAACACCGGCAGGGGTTCAAATCCCCTCGCCTTGATCAGAAAGAGGTAATCTTCAATGGAAAAGAAAGAATTATTATACGAGGGCAAGGCCAAAAAGGTCTATGCCACCGAGGATCCC
>JAFYCQ010000190.1 GCA_017539635.1 Oscillospiraceae bacterium | reverse complement strand
GCAGATTTATAGATAAACTACCAATTCCTTTTACTTTTTGAATCTCAACATATAAATGATTATTCATTTCCCTCTGATACCTTTCCTGTTCTACAAAAAAGCAGCCGCAACAAATGTGCGGCTGCCAGCGGAAAACCGCCTGTTTGGTCCGAGTGGGGAGACTTGAACTCCCAGCATCCAGCTCCCAAAGCTGGCGCGCTGCCAGTTGCGCTACACCCGGATATTCAGTTTTCTTATTCTGCCGTTGTGGTCAAATATGTGGTCAAAGGCCCATGTTCGAGGAAATTGCGGGGAAGGGGAAGTGCGGGAACCCCAGTAATTACAAGGGATTGCGGGATTTCGGATTTCTCTGGAATGCCGGGGGTGCGTACACGCTCCCAAAGCACCCGCGCTACCAGCTGCGCCACACCCGGTCAAGGGGATTCGGCGGACAGGGGAAAAACCCTGTCCGCCGCAAATTTGGCCTGTTATTTGTTTCCCTTCATTCTGTCCAGCAGGTCGGCCACGTCGCCGACGGTGTGGAGGGTCGCCATTACGTCGTCGGGGATAACGGTGCCCGCCTCTCTTTCGAGGGTGGTTATCATTTCCACGACGTCGAGGGAGTCGGCGCCCAAGTCTTCGATGATGTTTGTGTCGCGGGTTATCTCGTTCTTATCGGTGATTTCGAGAATCTCCGCAATTACGTCGCGTACTCTTTCATACATGGTGATAAGCTCCTCTCTATAAGAAAAATCGGCGGGTTTTTTTACGACCACTCGCGGCTCATGCCCGGAGTCATGGGGGCTGTTTTGCCGTCATATATAACGACCACACGTCTGTTGGGCTCTGTGCCGATAGACGAGGTGGTAACGCCCTTGTAATCCTGCAAGGCGGTGTGGATGACGTGGCGCTCGTAGGCGTTCATGGGCTCCAGGGTCACGTCCCGACGGTACTTTATCGCCTTGGCCGCCACCTTCTGGGCCAGTCTTTCCAGCGCCTCGCTGCGCTTTGCCCGGTAGTTCTCGGCATCTAAATTCACTCTTATCCGCTCGCCGCCGGAATGGTTGACGGCGTAATTGGTGAGGTGCTGTATGGCGTCCAGGGTCTCGCCCCGGCGTCCTATTACCTCGCCCATGCTGGGGCCGGAAATAACGACGCTGAGGACGTTGCCCTCGCCCTCTGTTATATCGAGAGCGGCCTCAACTCCCATTTTTTCAAAAAGGCCGGTGAGAAAGGCGTTTACCCTCTCGGCGCCGGAATCTGTCCGCTCGTAAGTCACGCGGACGACGGCCGGGGCGCCGCCGATGCCGAGAAAGCCGGCCTTGGCCCTCTCTATAATCTCGACGGATACCTCATCCCGCTCACGACCCAGCTCAGCCAAGGCAAGGCCGATGGCCTCTTCCTCTGTTTTGCCTGTCTTTTCAACTATCTGCTTCATTAGGCATCTCCTTGATCGACATCCTCGGACTCGTCTTCACCGTAAAAGTCCTCGGCTTCTTCATCGTCAAAATCGTCGTCTTCGACCTCCGGGGCAGTCTCGGGCAGGGGAGCGGGCGCGACGGGCTCAACTATCTCGGAAACGCTCTCGGCAGTCTCAGAAACCGTCTCTTCGTCTTCAGCCGGCTCCGCAGGAATAATGGGCGTGTCGCCGAAGCGCTTTTCCACATAGGCTCTGCCTCTGGCGAAGGGCCTGTCGCCCACCTTGGAGGAGGAGCTTTCCTTGCTCTCGCTCTTCGGCTTGTGGGCCCTGTCCCATTCGTTGGCCTTTTCAATGCGCTCCTGCTTGTCCATGGCGCGCTGCTTGTTCTTGGAGGTATTCTTGTTTACAACGGTGGCATTCTCGGCGCGCAGTCTCTCGGTCTCGGCTCTCTTGGCCTCGATCTCCGCTTCCTTGGCGTGCTCTCTGGCCATGAGCTCCTCGGCCTCGGCCCTGACCTGCTTGCCAAGGATCTTGTTCATGATAAGATCCTGCACTATGGTGAAGAGTATGCCCACTACCCAGTAAAGACCGAGAGCGGAGGGCATGATAAAGGCAAACCAGACGGTGATGAAGGGCATCATGATGTTCATGGTCTTCATCTGCTGCATCTGCTTGTTTTCGCCGCCGCTGGCCTGCTCAGTCAGCTTCGTGGTGACCTTGGTGGAGACAAAGGTCAGAGCGCCGTTTATAAAGGGCAGGAGGAACAGCAAAAGTCCCGGCACCCAGTTTGAGGGGTCTGACCAGTTGGTGGAGGGGCTCCAGAGGAAATCCCACTGGGGCGTGTCTCCCAGGTTTACGCCGAGGAAAGAGAAATCTATGTTCCGGATGTTTTCAACGATGCCTTCAAAGTCGATGAAATGCTCGGAAATGAATTTCGTCTCCGCAATCTGAGGGTATCTGGTCTTCGCTGCGAAATCATAGCCCAGCTCGGCCAGCTTCGTGTAGAGTACGCCGCCCTCCTGTATGGCCTCGGCCGGCACGCGCATCATGACCGTAATGGGGTAGATGATAGCGCGGTACAGAACGAGCAGTATGGGCAGGGGTATAAGGGACCATACGCAGCCGCCCAGGGGCTTGACCCCCTCCTGACGGTAGAGCTTCTGGATCTCCTCGTTCATTTTCTGCTGATTCGACGCGTACTTCTTCTGCAGCTCGTTTATTCGGGGCTGCAGCTTCGTCATCCTCAGAGAGCTCTTCTTGCTCTTTATCATAAAGGGCAGGAGAATGAGCCTGACTATGAGGGCGAAGACGATAAGCGCGAGGCCGTAGTTCCCTAAAAAGTCATACAGCCAGAGAAGCAGCATACCGAAGGGTGTTGCTATTACATTCAGCATGTTAAGTTTTCTCCTATCGTACTGTCACGGTACGGGGTCGTAAACGTCCTGGGGCTTTATGTGCAGCGGGTGACATCTGGACAGGCGGCGCAAAGCCAAAAGGCCGCCTTTCAGAGCGCCGTATTTCTCAATGGCCTCAAGGGCATAGGCCGAGCAGGTGGGAATGAAGCGGCAGCAGGGGGCGCGATGGGGAGAAATATATCTCCTGTAAAAGTTTATGATACCTATAAATACGCTCTTCATGCTTCCGAAAATAGTCCCAGCTTGTTTGCCGCCCTTAAAAAGTCCTCCTCCAGCTCCCGGAAGGTCGCGGAGACGGCGGCGGTCCTGGCGACGATGACTATATCGACGCCCTTTACAAGCCTCTGTTCATTCAGGCGGTAGATCTCCCGCAGACGGCGGCGGACGCGGTTTCTGACCACGGCCTTGCCCGTCTTTTTGCCGACGGTGAGGCCGAGACGGTTTTTGCCCCCGCGGCTTTTGCGGCAGTACAGGACGAGCCTGGGCATCGCCGCCTTGGCTCCCTTGTCGTAGAGCCTGCGGAACTCGTAATTCTTTTTGAGAGAAACCGTTTCCTTCATTGAGAAACACCATTAGGGCGAGAAGATCTCGCCCTTAAAACGTTATTATGACCCCGGACGGCTCACCATTTCTCAGTGAGTGAGCCTGTCTCTGCCCTTAGCGCGGCGGCGGGCGAGAACCTTGCGTCCGTTTCTGGTGGACATTCTCTTCCTGAAGCCGTGCTCCTTGGAGCGCTGACGCTTTTTGGGCTGGTAAGTTCTGAACATTCGGTGGCACCTCCCTGTCTTTTTCTACGGAAAACGAAAGGAATCCTCATAAGTTTTCCGCGCTTTGCCGGACAAATACGTCCGGTTATACTCAACGTCGGCATCTTGTGCCGAGGCAGTTGACGCAGCTTCCCATTTAACACGGGCATTGTATTATATACCGTAAAAATATGTTCTGTCAACTTAAAAATCCGGCAGTTTCCATTTATACCCGAAAAACTTGACTTTGTATGGTGAAAATGATATATTTATTATTTGAAATAATACTGGTACAGGAGGTTTTTTTTTATGTCAAAACGCCAGTTCAAAACAGAGTCGAAGAGAATCCTCGACCTGATGATAAACTCCATTTACACCCACCGGGAGATATTCCTCCGGGAGATAATCTCCAACGCCTCTGACGCAATAGACAAGCTCTGCTACATCTCTCTCACGGACGATTCCGTCAAAATGAAGCGGGAGGATTTCAAGATCACCGTCTCCTTTGACAAGGACGCCCGCACGGTCACCGTCACCGACAACGGCGTGGGCATGACCGAGGAGGAGCTGGAAAACAACCTGGGCGTCATCGCCCGCAGCGGCTCTCTTCAGTTCAAAAAGGACACCGAGGATTCTGAGGACGTGTCCGACATCATCGGCCAGTTCGGCGTGGGCTTTTATTCCGTCTTCATGGTTGCCGATAAAGTTGAAGTCGTTACAAGAAAATTAGGCACGGCTGAAACTTATAAATTCACTTCCGGCGGAGACGGCTCATACACGATTGAGG
>JAFYCQ010000189.1 GCA_017539635.1 Oscillospiraceae bacterium | reverse complement strand
ATACTCCTACGATGCCTCAGACGAGACGTGCTGGGATGATAAAAAATGACCGCCCCAAGAGGGACGGTCATTTTTATAACGCTTGTTATCAGGTATCTGCCACGATCCTGACAGACGGGGCCTTGACGCCGAGGCGTCCGAACTCTTCGGTGATCGTCTGGGTGAGGTCGAAATAGACATCCCAGTAATCCTCGTTCTTGCACCAGGCGCGGACGGTGAACTCCATGGCCTCGTTGGTGCCGCCGGAGAGGCGGGCGAAGGGCTCGGGGCTCTTCAGCACCTTTTCGTTGGCGTTCATGGCGTACATCATTATGTCCTGTATCCTTGCGGGCTGCTCGCTCTTGGCGCAGGAGAAGGTGAGATCGACTCTTCTGAGCTCCTCGGAAGAGTAGTCGGTTACGGTGGCGTTCATAAGAGTGCCGTTGGGGACGGTCACCTTCTTGTTGTCGAGAGTGAGCAGAACGGTGTAAAAGAGAGTCACGCTCTGCACAACGCCGTCAACGCCGGAGGTCTCGACATAGTCGCCCACCTTGAAGGGCTTGAAGATAAGGATCATTATACCGCCGGCCAGATTGGACAGAGCGCCCTGGAGAGCCAGACCGACAGCAATGCCGGCAGTGGCCAGCACGGTGATAAGGGAGGCAATGGGCACGCCCAGTATGCCGATGATGGCGATAATGAGAATGACGTAAAGCCCGATCTTGATGCCGTTCATCAGGAAACCCCTGACAGTGGGCTCCATACGGCTCAGGAGCTTTCCCTTGCCCAAAAGCTTGATTATAAGCTTTATTATAGCTCTGCCCACGAAGAAGACTATCGCGGCGAGAACTATCTTGCTTACGACGCTGGTGGCGAGATTAGGCAGCGCGGAGAACCATTCAGACATTTAATGATCATCCTTTCATTTGTAAATTGATTTAAAAAATTTTATCATATTATTAAACGCTTGTCCACAAAAAACAGTTATTATTTGGCCGCGGCCTCCAAAGGCGGATTTTCGCCCCTGGAAAAGGCCTGATAATTGTCAAAGCAGCCCTTCATCATGTAATAGACGGCGTCGGTGGTGTAAAAGGCGGTGTGGGGGCTCAGTATCACGTTGGGGAAGGAGCGCAGCGCCGCCATTTCCTCGTTCACGATGACGTCCCCGGAGCGGTCGTAATAGTAAAGACCGTTCTCGTTTTCCAGCACGTCCAGGGCAGCGCCCCACAGCTTGCCCTTTTCCAGGGTTTTAATAAGGGCCCGGTGGTCGATGAGCTTGCCCCGGGAGGTGTTTATGACAATGGCGTCGTCCTTCATGAGATCGAAGGCCGCCTCGTTGAGCAGGTGATAGTTCTCCTCCGTTACGTTGGCGTGGAGGGTAATGACATCCGCCTCGGCGCAGAGCCTTTCAAAGGGGACGTACTCGACTATACCCTCGAGGGAGGGGTTTTTATAAGGGTCATAGGCAAGGCACCTGCAGCCCATGGCGGAGACGGTTCTGGCCACCGAGGCGCCTATCTTGCCCGTGCCGATAATGCCCACGGTGCGCATGGACAGATCCAGGCCTATTTTGCCCCTTAGTGTGTAGTCCTGCAACTGGCTTTTTTTGCTGATGTAAGGCCAGCGCCTGCACACCATCAGCATGAGCATAACGGCGTAATTTGCCACGCCGGAGGGGGGATATGAGACGTAGCCCACTCTCATGCCCAATTCCTTCGCCCGCTTTAGATCCACGTGGTCGTAGCCTATCGAGCGGCAGAGGATGTATTTTACCCCCAGGTCGTGAAAGGCCTCCAATACCGGGGCGGAAAGGTCGCAGGGGGTGACGCTGATGCCCTCATAGCCCTTTGCCAGCTCGTAGTTGGAGGGATTGGGGTACTCGGCGCTCCAGCCGAAGCCTATTCCCGTCTCTTCGGATATCTGGCGGGCGAACTGAAGCTCGTCAAACTCTCTCGCTGCGTAAATGAAAATACCCATATGGCACTCTCCGTAAAAATAAGATACTGTCATTATACATTATCCCGGCGGAAAGCACAATTATTACGCTTGACTTTTTACCGGTTTTTATGTAACTTTAAATCAAAATATCACATATCAGGGAGATGAAGCAAATGTCTCTTTTGGAAGATCTTTTCGGCGGCTTCTCTTCAGGCATGAACGAGAGCGAAAACGCAGATTTCACGCCACCCTGCGCCCTGTGCCCCGGCAACTGCGCAATAGGGCCGGAGGCCTGCGATGAGTGCCGGCCCTATAAGGAAAAGCTCACCGACGCCTTGTACAACGTGGACCATCTGGAGGAGTTTTTGGCGAAGTACGAGGTGGGCGAGTCCAACAACTACGGTACCATAACCTGCCCCCAGTGCGGAGCGCCCAGCGCCGACCACTACCAGTGCGAGTACTGCGGCTCCAAGATAAAAGAGGGCAGCGGCAAGATTATAGTTGCCAGCGCCAACGACATTCCCGACCCGATAATAGAGGCCCGGGACATCATCTATGAGCGCCACAGCGCCATTGTCAGCAAGTTCACCCAGGCCTCCGCATCCGACTCCGGCAGCTTCCTGGCAAGCCTTTTGGGCGCCCTGGGCGGAGCTGAGGAGGCAAGCCTCGGCCTGGGCACCAGGATGAGCAAGGACGAAATCAAAGAGGCGGCCTCCCATTACGGCGTCTCCGTCAGCGATTATCTCAGCGGTTTGGATAACGGCAAATACCAGACCTATGAGAATATGAAAAGAGAGCAGTCTTACGGCGGCTATTCCTCTGCCGGCCCCGGGCCCGGCGTGGGCATGGCTGGTGGCGCGGCCCTCGGCGGACTGGCGGGGCTCAACTTGGGCGGCCTTTTCCTGCAGAATCCGGGCTTTCAGAATCAGTACGGCAATATGTTCTCCCAGATGGGCGGCCAGCAGAACATGCAGGGCTTCAATTTTCAGCAGTTTGGCGGCCAGCAGGCGGGAGCCGGCGGTCTGCATCTCATAAACGACCCGCCCCATTCCTCCGGCCAGAAGCCAGCCCAGAAGCCGCCCCAGTACACTCCTCCCCAGCATACGGCAGCCCAGCAGCCCAAGCCGCAGCAGCCTAAGCCTCAGCAGTTTAAGCCTCAGCAGCCGAAGCCGCCGGCAAATAGCCAGACGCAGGTAAATCCCCAGATGCCGTCCTTCCATAAAAGGCCCCAGGAGCCCCAGCAGACACAGGTAAATCCCCAGGTGCCGT
>JAFYCQ010000188.1 GCA_017539635.1 Oscillospiraceae bacterium | reverse complement strand
GAGATGACCTTCGTCACGGGGCTTTTCAGGGAGCCGGTTTTCGTACCCATTGTTGACGACTATTACAAGGGCATGGCCACCTCGGTCACGTTCCCTTCCGAATACACCGGCGGGGCCGGGGCGGAAAGGATATTTGAGACGCTCTCTGCCCACTACGCCGGGGAGAGGTTCATAACCGTCCGCTTTTCCGACGGCTCGGAGAAGCTGGAATCCAACTTCAACGCCGGCACAAACAACCTGGAGATAACCGTCTGCGGAGCGGGGGAGGACACCCTCGTCACCTCCCGGTTCGACAATTTAGGCAAGGGCGCCTCCGGCGCCGCCGTGCAGAACATGAATATCGTCCTGGGCTTTGCCGAGGACGCCGGACTTTGATTTGAGGTAGCTTAAATGGAATTTATAAAGGGCGGCGTATGCGCCGCCAAAGGCTTTTCCGCTGCGGGAGCGCATTGCGGAGTAAAGAGCAAGAACCCCGATAAAAAAGACGTGGCGCTGATAGTTTCCGAAAAGGAATGCTCCGCTGCCGCCGTTTACACCAAAAACATAGTCAAGGCCGCGCCCCTGCTCATAACGAAGGAGCACCTGTCTGACGGCAAAGCCAGGGCCCTTATCGCCAACAGCGGCATAGCCAACGCCTGCGCTCCCAACGGGGAAAAGCACGCTGAGACCATGTGCGCTGCCGCAGCAAAGGCTCTGGGCATCGAGGCAAAGGACGTGGTGGTCGCCTCCACAGGCGTTATCGGCCAGGAGCTGAACATCGCCGCAATAACGGAAAATATCGACGCCGTGGCCGCGCTTTTGTCAGCGGATGAAAAAGGCTCCGACGCTGCCGCCTCCGCCATAATGACCACCGACACGGTGAAAAAGGAATTTGCAGCCGAAGCCATTGTCGGCGGAAAGACCGTCAGGCTCGGCGGCATTGCCAAGGGCAGCGGCATGATACACCCCAACATGGGCACCATGCTGTGCTTCCTCACCACCGACTGCGCCATCTCCCCGGAGATGATAAAAAAGGCGCTTTTGGAGACGGTGAAGGTCAGCTTCAACCGCATATCCGTGGACGGGGACACCTCCACCAACGACATGTGCGTCCTTTTGGCCAACGGCCTTGCGGGAAATGAGGAGATCGGGTGCGAGGGCGCGGATTACGACGCCTTTCTCGCCGCCCTCAAGGAGCTCTGCATAACGATAGCGCGGGCCATGGCCTCTGACGGCGAGGGCGCCAGCCACCTCATAACCTGCCAGGTGAAGGGAGCGAAGACCGAGGAGAGCGCGGAGACGCTTTCCAAGGCCGTTATTTCCTCCACTCTTACCAAGGCCGCCATTTTCGGCGCCGACGCCAACTGGGGCAGAGTCCTCTGCGCCATGGGCTACTCCGGGGAGGAATTCGACCCCGACGGCGTGGATATAAAGTTCGTCTCAAAAGCCGGAGAAATAGAGGTATGCAAAAAGGGCAGGGGCCTTGCCTTCGACGAGGCACTGGCAAAGAAGATACTCACAGAGCACGATATAACGATCGACATCACCATGAGCGAGGGCGATGAAAAGTGCACCGCCTGGGGCTGCGATATTACCTACGAATACGTGAAAATAAACGGAGATTACAGGACTTAAGGGGCAATCATAATGAACCACAACGCTGAAATAGCCCGGACACTTATAGAGGCGCTGCCCTATATCCAGAAGTACCGGGGAAAGGTCATCGTAATAAAATACGGCGGCAACGCCATGATAAACCAGGAGCTCTTCGACGCCGTGATGGACGACGTGCAGCTTCTGCAGCTGGTGGGCATCCGGGTGGTGCTGGTCCACGGCGGCGGGCCGGAGATAAATGACATGCTCACTCGCCTGGGCAAGGAGGCCAGATTCATAAACGGCCTTCGCTACACCGACCAGGAGACCATGGACGTGGTGCAGAGCGTTCTGTGCGGCAAGGTGAACAAAAACCTTGTCGCCACGATACAGCGCCGGGGCGGCAGGGCCGTGGGCCTCTGCGGTCTTGACGGAGCCCTGTTCCAGGCGATCAAGCTTGACCGCGGCGACGGATGCGATTACGGCCTCGTGGGCGAAATCGTCGCCGTTGACCCGGACGTGGTGAAAAGAGCCATCGGCAACGACAGGATCCCCGTGGTGGCCACTGTGGCCCAGGGCGTGGACGACGACACGGCCTACAACGTGAATGCCGATACGGCGGCGGCCATGCTGGCCTCGGCATTAGGTGCGGAAAAGCTCATCCTCCTTACAGACACCAAGGGCGTTTTCATGGACCAGAACGACGAGAGCACCCTTATAAAGGTCATCCACCCGGAGGAAATACCGGGCCTCATAGAAAGCGGCGTCATCTCCGGCGGCATGATACCGAAGATAGAGTGCTGCGCCGCCGCCATAGCCGGGGGAGTTCACGGCGTGAACATCCTTGACGGCCGCATACCCCATTCCATACTGCTGGAGCTGCTCACCAACGAGGGCGCCGGCACCATGATTCGGGAGGAAACGAAATGACAAGCGCTGAGATAAAAAAACTTGACGGCGAAAGGGTCATGCACACCTACGGCCGGTTCGACGTGGCGATAGAAAAGGGAGAGGGCGCCACCCTCTACACCCCCGAGGGGGATAAGTACATAGATTTCGCCGCCGGCATCGGCGTTAACTGCCTGGGCTACGGCAACGAAAAGTGGCTGAAGGCCGTAACCGAGCAGGCGGGAAAATTACAGCACATATCGAATCTCTTTTACTCCGAGCCCTGCGTCCGCCTGGCCCAAAAGCTTACGGACAAAACGGGACTTAAAAACGTCTTCTTCGCCAACGGAGGCGGAGAGGCCAACGAGGGCATGATAAAGTGCGCCCGTAAATACTCCTTCGACAAGTACGGCCAGGGCAGGAGCACGGTAATAACCCTCTTCCAGTCCTTCCACGGCAGGACGATAACCACCCTTGCCGCCACGGGACAGGACGTTTTCCACAACTACTTTTTCCCCTTTACCGAGGGCTTCAAATACGCCAAAGCCAACGACATCGAGGACATGAAGTCCCTCATGACCACCGACGTCTGCGCCGTCATGATGGAGCTGGTGCAGGGAGAGGGCGGCGTGCTGCCCCTGGATAAGGAATATGTAAAAGAAGTCGAGGCTCTGTGCAAAGCGCATGATATTCTGCTCCTTATAGACGAGGTGCAGACCGGCGTTGGCAGGACGGGCTCTCTCTTCTGCTTCCAGAAGTACGGCATAACGCCGGACATTGTGAGCTTTGCCAAGGGCATAGCCGGCGGCCTTCCCATGGCAGGAATAATGGCCGGGGAGAAGACCTGCAATGTCCTGACCCCCGGCACCCACGCCACCACCTTCGGCGGGAATCCCGTGGCCGCCGCCGGCGGCTGCGTGGTGCTGGACACCATGACGGATGAATTTCTTTCCGAGGTGGACAAAAAGGGCGAGTACATAAAGGATACGGTGCTCTCCTGGAATGATCCCAGGGTCAAAACCGTCCGGGGCATGGGCCTCATGCTGGGCATAGTCCTGGAGGGAGCCGCCCCCGGAGAAATACTCAAAAAATGCGTTGCAAAAGGCCTTCTGGCCCTCACCGCCGGTGAGGACGCGCTGCGGCTCCTGCCGCCTTTGGTAATCACCTACGGAGAAATAGTCGAGGGGCTCAATATACTCAAAGCCGCCCTGGAGGAGGAATAATGAAAGATTTACTCAGACTGCTGGATCTTGCACCGGAGCAGATAACCAAAATACTTGACACCGCCGACATGCTTAAGGCCCAGCAAAAGGCCGGCATAAAGCACGATTTCCCCGCCGGCAAGGTGCTGGCCATGATATTTGAGAAAAACTCCACCCGCACCCGCGTCTCCTTCGAGACGGGCATATATCAGTTGGGGGGCACGGGGATATTCCTCTCCTCATCCCAGAGCCAGCTGGGCCGGGGCGAGCCCATTCAGGACACGGCGAGAGTACTGTCCCGCTACTGCGACTGCATCATGATCCGCACCTTCCGTCAGGAGGAGGTGGAGCAGCTTGCCAAATACTCCACCGTCCCGGTCATAAACGGCCTTACGGACACCTGGCACCCCTGCCAGGTGCTGGCGGACCTCCAGACCATAAGAGAGCACAAGGGAAAGCTGGAGGGCCTGAAGGCCTGCTATATAGGCGACGGCAACAATATGGCAAACTCCATAACAGTGGGTTGCTTAAAGGCCGGAATGCGCGTGGCGATAGCCTCTCCCAAGGCCTATTCCCCGGATAAGCTGGCGCTGGATTTCGCCGCAGGTTACGGTGACAAATTCCTGCTCACCGAGGACCCGAAGAAGGCCGCCGAGGGCGCGGACGTCATCTTCACCGACGTCTGGGCGTCCATGGGACAGGAGGCTGAAAAGGCCGAGCGGGAAAAGGTGTTCGCCGGCATCTACTGCGTGAACGACGAGATAATGGCGCTGGCGAATCCCGGCTGCATGATTCAGCACTGTCTGCCCGCCCACAGGGGAGAGGAGATAACGGAAAAGGTCTTTGAGGAGCACGCCCTGGATATCTTCGACGAGGCGGAAAACCGTCTCCACGCCCAGAAGGCGATCATGTATCTTCTTATGAAGGGCGAGCTGTAATAACTATTGCGCCGCGGTTTTGAGGCAACAGACAGTTGCTTGTCAAAATCGCGGCGTTATTGTACTATATGAGCATAACTGATACGGAGGTGTCGATATGGAAACCTGTGAAATTCTGAAAAATCTGCGGGAAAAGAACGGCCTTACCCAGGAGCAGCTGGCGGAAAGGGTGCTGGTGACACGGCAGGCTGTTTCCCGATGGGAGACGGGGGAGACCCAGCCCAACACCGAGACGCTCAAACTCCTGTCCCGGGAGTATAACGTCTCCATAAACACACTTCTGGGCTCGCCCGTGACCCTTATCTGCCAGTGCTGCGGTATGCCCCTTACGGAAGACGAGCTCATAAGCCGCGAGACGGACGGCAGCTTTAACGAGGATTACTGCAAGTGGTGCTACGTCGGAGGCTGCTTTACTTATAAATCAAAGGAGCCGCTGCTGGACTTCATCGTCGGCCACATGCCGAACCCCGAAAACCTGCCGGAATCCGAGCTGAGAAAGCTGTATGACAGCCATTTGTCGCAGTTAAAGCATTGGAAATAACAACAAGGAGTGAGCGCAACGGCTCACTCCTTATATTTCAGTTATACATGCCGTTTGCCGCCATGTAGTCGTATATCCTCTTTCCGTGGCACTGCTCTTCCTTCTGAATGTGGTTCAGCACATCCCGGACGTTTTCGTCCGTGAACTCGAAAATGCTGGTGTCGTACTGGGAGGAGACGTGCTTTTCCGTGGAGAGCATGTCGGAGCAGAGATAGGAGTCCTGCTGCATGCTCTCCGGCGGGCAGGAGCTCTTCTGAAACTGAGGCTGGGGCGAGGAGCCGGCATTTACCTGGGGCAGCGTCCCGGAGAAGAGCTGGTCTATCATCTGGACGTGCCGGGCCTCGTCGGTGCTTATCTGGGTAAAAAGGTTCTTGAGCTGCCCGTCGCAGGCCTGGGAGGCATAGCGGGCCGTTTTTTCCACGCACACCTGCTCCTGATTTCTCAGGTCCGTGAGCAGGGAAGTCTCCTTGGGAGTGAGAGTTACGCTTTTATTCAAATGAATCACCTCGGCCCTATTTTGCCCGGGGAGATACCGCCTTATACCGGCGGAGGAAAATTTTGTGCCTTCTCCGTAATTGACTTAAAGCTGTCTTTGGTTTATACTACTGTAAAACAGAAGGGAGCTGAGAGCATGAATCAGGAGGTTTTACGTACCCTTGAAAATATGAAAAAGCGCGGCTTTATAGTCCACACCTTCGACACGCCGGAGGAGATGGGCAATTTCGTCGTCTGGGCCATAGGGGAAGGGGAGAGCGTCGGCTTCGGCGGCTCCGTTACCGTCCAGGACTTAGGCGTCTGCGACGCACTTCGTGAGAGAGGCAACCCGGTTTTCTGCCACTGGCCGAAGGAGGGAGAGCCCCTCAAGACGCCGGAGGAGATAAGAGAAATATACAAACAGGCCCATTTCGCCGACAACTACATAACCGGCGCCAACGCCATAGCCTCAAACGGCGCCATTCTGAACATAGACGGCACAGGCAACAGAGTTGCCGCCATAGCCAACGGTCCCAAGACCGTTTACTTCCTCGTGGGGGAGAACAAATTCGTAAAAACTGAGGCCGACGCAAAGGAGCGGTGCAAGCTGAAGGCCTGCCCCGGAAACGCAAGGCGCTTAAACCGCATGACCCCCTGCGCCGGCGCCGGCTACTGCACCGACTGCCTTTCCCCCGGACGCATCTGCAACAGCGCGATGTGGGTGTGGCATGTGCCCCAGGGCAGAGAGTTCCACATCTGTGTCGCCCCCGGCGAGCTGGGGATTTAACACTTAATAATTTAAAACGGCAGGTCGTTTCTGACCTGCCGTTTTATCATCTTGCCCAGCCCAGAGACCGGCTCACCGCGTCCTTCCATTTTGAAAGGCGGTTTTCCCGCTCCTCCGGCGGCATGTTCGGACAAAACCGCGTCCCGCCTTCTATTATGGGCGCAAGCTCCTCACGGTCTTTCCAGAAGCCGGTGTAAAGCCCGGCCAGAAAGGCCGCCCCCAGGGCCGTGGTTTCGAGGCACCGGGGCCGCAGAAGCTCCCGGCCTAAAATGTCTGACTGGAACTGCATCAAAAACGTATCCTTTGAGGCCCCGCCGTCCACCTTTAAGGTGCTGAGGGTGAGATTTGCGTCCTTTTCCATGGCGGAAATCAGCTCGGAGACCTGAAATGCCACGGCCTCCTCGGCGGCTCTGACGATATGCGCCTTTGTCGTGCCCCGGGTGAGGCCTATCATCATGCCCCTGGCGTACATGTCCCACCTGGGAGCTCCCAGCCCCGTGAAGGCCGGGACGAAATACACCCCGCCGCTGTCCGAGACGGTTTTTGCTATGGGGCCGGCCATGGAGCAGTCCTCAAAAAAGCCCATTTCGTCCCGCAGCCACTGGAAAAGGGCGCCGCCGATGAAAACGCTGCCCTCCAGAGCGTATTCCGCATTATGAAGGCTCGCCGCCAGGGTGGTTACAAGGCCGCTTTCGCTCATTACCGGGGTTTCTCCGGTGTTCATCAAAGCGAAGCAGCCGGTGCCGTAAGTGTTTTTGGCGTCGCCGGGAGAAAAGCACCCCTGGCCGAAAAGCGCCGCCTGCTGGTCGCCGGATACGCCGGTGATTGGTATTTTCACCCCGTTGATCTCCGTCTCGCCGAAGTCGCCCCCCGAGGGCAGAACCTGCGGCAGGACGCTTTTTGGTATGTCCAGCTCCGAGAGCAGCTTTTCGTCCCAGTCAAGGGTATTAATATTGTAAAGCATGGTGCGGGAGGCGTTGGTCCTGTCGGTGAGGTGCTTTTTGCCTCCGGTGAGATTCCAGATGAGCCAGGTGTCCACCGTGCCGAAAAGCACGTCTCCCGCCTCGGCTTTTTCCCGCGCGCCGGGGACGTTGTCCAGGATCCATTTTATCTTGGTGCCGGAAAAATAGGCGGCGGGCAAAAGCCCAGTGGCGCTTTTTATGTAGTCTGAAAGGCCCCGGGCCTTCAGCTTTTCTGCGATGTCCGCAGTCCGGCGGCACTGCCAGACTATGGCGTTATAAAGGGGCTTTCCCGTGCGCCTGTCCCAGAGAAGCGTGGTCTCCCGCTGATTCGTTATGCCGATGGCGGCGATCTCCCCGGCATTAGCGGCGGAGGCGGCTTTC
>JAFYCQ010000187.1 GCA_017539635.1 Oscillospiraceae bacterium | reverse complement strand
GAAAGGCGTAGCACACCTCCACCCCCAGCTTGCCGCAGGTCTTTTCCATTCTGTCGCCGATCATCTCTTTGAAATCGGCCTCGATGTCATGGCGGATTATGAACACTATCCTGTCAAAACCGGCGGCTATGGCGTCGTGGACGGAATAGTCGATTATAAGCTCCCCGTTAGGCCCCACAGGCTGGAGCTGCTTCACTCCCCCGCCGAAGCGGGCGCCGATGCCGGCGGCGAGGATCACTAACGTCTTGCTCATATCATAAATCCCCTTAATCTTTAATCTGTCATAAAAACCGTCTTGCCCAGCCGGGGGCTGTTATGCACGGCGTCATATTCGGGTTGGTCAAATTCGCAGCCGTTAAAGTAAAGCGTTGACGAGTCGTCTCTCGGCAGGAAGCCGCCGTAGCTGTCCCAGGTGTTGTTCTCAAAAACGCACTTTTCGAAAACGAGCTTGCTGCCTGTTGCGTCCAAAAGGCTCAAAACCGCCTCCGTGTCCTTGAAGGTCACGTTTTTGAAGGTCGCCTCCGTCCAATAGAGCTCCAAAAGCCCGTAGGAGCATTCCCTTATTACCGAGTCGGACATTGTGAGCCCGTAGGTGTTTCTGGCGGCTATGCCATAGGTGCCGCAGCCGTACAGGTCGAGGTTTTTAAGGTCAATATCGCCGCAGTTGTCAAAATGCAGCACCGCTCCCTGGCAGTAGCCCTTGTCCGGGGTGTGCCCCAGCGTAAGGCCGTCAAGGGTCAGATACTCACAGAAGAAAAATGATAGGACGTTGGAATACCGGGGCTCCACCACGATCTCCACCTTGCCGCCCTCGGGATTCATGGCGTGGATACCCAGGTTTCTGACGTTTAATATCTGTACCTCCCAGCCGTCGTAGGTGTTTTCCACACCCACGTGGTCGTTGCCGGTTTTCCAGGGGTCTTCCTGCATTATGTTCTTTATCCAAGCTGTGAGATTGTAAACGCCGGGCTCCAGGAAAATATCCCTGTTGCTGCCCACGGCGGCCACAAGTCCGGCTACATCGGAGACGTAACGCCTGGAATTCAGATAGAGCCACATGACCGTCCTGGCCCTGGTGCAGGGGGTTTCGGCCTCAAAGGTACCGCCCAGATCCTCAAACATGGCGTTGTTGTCGCCCCATTCCACGGCCTGCTTATAGTAAAGCTCCTGATCCCAGCCCCGGGTCAGGGGGGAATAATCCTTAGGTTCCGGGCTTCCGTTTGCCCGCCAGAGGAAGGTGATTATATGGGCGTAGGTGCAGGTATCGTCGGGGGAAAAGAGCTTGGGCTCCTCACTGGTGCCATTTGTAATGCCCTTTTCCACCGCCCACAGGACAGCCTGCTCGTAATAGCTGCCCTCCGGCACGTCCTCAAAGGGGTTTTCGTAACTCTTTGGCTCCGGGCAGCCCTGGGCCCGCCACAGGAAGGTGACTATCTGCCCTCTGGTGCATATAACGTCGGCGCCGAATTCATCCTCGCTTATCCCTTTGGTGACGCCGCACTTCACCGCCCAATCCACGGCGGCGGCGTAATAGCTGTCCTCGGGCACGTCCTTAAATCCCCCGACCGCACTGGCAGGTACGGCGGCAATGCCCAAAAGCAGACAGGCAGCCAGAGCAAAAACTATTATTTTCCTTTTCATGGCCAGGACTCCTTTCAATCCTCTTCCGCGTCAGAGAAGAGCTGTTGGTCGAAGAGGTCGGAGATCCTTCCGTATTCCTCTTCCTCCGGTATATCCCAGAATATCTCCCCGTCCTCGATGCTCTGTCTCAGTATGACGAGCTCGCAGTTGTCATTTCCGGCGTCGGCCTCGCAGAAAAGGCCGTAGAGCGCCCCGCCCTCCTCGAGAGTGGAGAGCTGCTCCAGCTCGATCTCCCGGCCGTCCTCGGTGGTCAGGACGATAAAATCGTCCCCGAACTCGTTAGCCATAGCGCACCTCGCATTTTATCGGTTTGGTATTCACAGTTCTTACATTGTATCACAAAAAAAGCGCTTAGAACACCTGTTTTGCAAAAATTCCGCCGTTTCCCTTGACACCGCCCGGCGCATGGGATAAAATATCCACCGTAATATCTGCCCGCGTAGCTCAGCAGGATAGAGCGACCGCCTCCTAAGCGGTAGGTCGGAGGTTCGAATCCCCTCGCGGGTGCCAGTGAAAAAGCACCGGATACCAATGGTTTTCGGTGCTTTTTGTTATTTCACCACGGCTCGATTTTTTGCTGAAATTCCAG
>JAFYCQ010000186.1 GCA_017539635.1 Oscillospiraceae bacterium | reverse complement strand
GGCACCATGGTTTTGCCGTCGGTAAAGGCCAGCACCGAGACCTCCGGGCCGGTCAGAAACTCCTCAATTACGACGGAGGCTCCGGAGTCGCCGAATATTCTCTCCTCCATCATGCTCTTTATTGCGGCCTTGGCGTCCTCACGGGTCTCGGCTATGATGACGCCCTTGCCCAGAGCCAGGACGTCGGCCTTTATGACAGTAGGCAGAGGCGCGGTCTCAACATAATCGAGGGCCGCTTTCATATCGGTAAAGACCTCGTAGGCCGCCGTGGGAATGCCGTATTTCTTCATAAGGTTTTTGGAGAAGACCTTGCTGCCCTCTATTATGGCAGCCTTCTTCTCCGGCCCGAAGCAGGGTATGCCGTGGGCCTCCAGCGCGTCCACCGCGCCCAAAACCAGCGGGTCGTCGGGCGCCACAACGGCAAAATCTATCTTGTTTTCAAAGGCAAAGGTCACAATAGCGTCTATGTCCTTGGCGCCGATGTCAATGCACTCGGCATCCTTTGCGATACCGCCGTTTCCCGGCAGGGCGTAGATCTTTTCCACCTCCGGGTTTTCCTTCAGCTTCTTTATTATCGTGTGCTCACGGCCGCCGCCGCCCACAACAAGTATTTTCATTGCTAATCCTCCGTAAAGCGCAAAAAGACCATTTTTTCAAATGGTCGTTTTGCGTTCGATTTTATTGATAATAGATCGGGTACTTCTTGCAGAGGGCCGATACCTCGGCGGAGACCCTGTCGCGGTTTTTCTCATAGTCGGCGGCAATGTCCTTTATCCACTTTGCCACCATGACCATCTCCGGCTCCTTGAAGCCTCTTGTGGTGACGGCGGGAGTTCCGAGACGCAGGCCGCTGGTTACGCTGGGCTTTTCCGGGTCGTTGGGGATGGAGTTCTTGTTGGCGGTGATATGGACGGAATCCAGCTTCTTTTCCAGGTCGTCGCCCGTCACATGGAAGGGCCGCAGGTCCAGGAGCATGAGGTGGTTGTCGGTGCCGCCGGAGACCACGTCAAAGCCCTCTTTAAGAAGCGCGTCGCACAAAGCGGAGGCGTTTTTCAGTATCTGCCGCTGATATTCCTTGAACTCAGGCGTCATGGCCTCGCCGAAGGCCACGGCCTTAGCGGCTATGATGTGCATGAGAGGTCCGCCCTGTATGCCGGGGAAAACGGCCTTGTCTATCTTCTGAGCCAGCTCCTGGCGGCACATGATGATGCCTCCTCTGGGGCCGCGCAGCGTTTTGTGAGAGGTGGTGGTAACCACGTCGGCGTAGGGCACGGGGCTGGGGTGCAGACCGGCGGCAATGAGACCGGCCACGTGGGCTATGTCCACCATGAGATAAGCCCCCACTTCGTCGGCTATGGCGCGGAATTTGGCGAAGTCAATAATGCGGGAGTAGGCGGAAGCGCCGGCGATTATCAGCTTGGGCTTATGCTCAAGGGCCAGACGGCGCACGTCGTCGTAGTTTATCATCTCGGTCACGTCGTCCACGCCGTAGGAGACCACATTGAAGTACTTGCCGGAGATGTTGGCCTTTGCGCCGTGGGTCAGGTGTCCGCCGGCGGAAAGGCTCATGCCCATAATGGTGTCGCCGGGAGAAAGCAGGGCAAATTCCACCGCCAGATTGGCGTTGGCGCCGCTGTGAGGCTGGACGTTCACGTGGTCGCAGCCGAAGATCTTCTTTATTCTGTCACGGGCCAGGTCCTCAACGATATCCACGTACTCGCAGCCGCCGTAATAGCGGTTGCCGGGGTAACCCTCGGCGTATTTGTTGGTAAGGACGCTGCCCGCCGCTAAAAGGGCTGCCTTGGAGATTATGTTCTCCGAGGCGATCAGTTCGATGTTGCTCTGCTCTCTGTTGAGCTCCTTGGAGCAGGCCTCGTACACCTCGGGGTCATACTCCTTAAGCATATCCAATATATCCATGTCGTACCTCTCAAAAAATTAATGGTGGAAAAGCCGCATTCCTGTGAAGGCCATGGCGATATTGTACTTGTCGCAGGCCTCGATGACGTTGTCGTCAAGAATGGAGCCGCCGGGCTGGGCGATGTACTCAACGCCGG
>JAFYCQ010000185.1 GCA_017539635.1 Oscillospiraceae bacterium | reverse complement strand
GTTCTTTTCCGAGGCGGGCTTTATATGATTGGCCTTTTTCCAGAGCTGTGAGCCGATGATAACGCAGGCCAGATCCAGCACGATGAAAATAATGAGCTGCGCCAGGGAAGGCAGGAAATTGATGTGAAGCTTTCCCAGCACCACCAGC
This sequence comes from Oscillospiraceae bacterium, assembly GCA_017539635.1. Classification (GTDB taxonomy): domain Bacteria; phylum Bacillota; class Clostridia; order Oscillospirales; family Oscillospiraceae; genus RGIG6969. The sequence goes on along the minus strand of JAFYCQ010000185.1, from coordinate 6,428 downwards.
AGGGCCAGGATCTCAAAGCCTATCGCGCAGGCCCAGAGGATGACGGCCCCGATGCGAAGGCCCGAAGCGTTCCCCACGGGCTTTGCCGCCTGCATACCGGGCTTTTTGAGGGAACCGGCCTCAACCTCTTCGCCTGTATCCGCAGAGATGATCTTCTTTTTCTTTTCTTCCGCCATGTTTCTCCTCCTCTGTTATACGGTGTCAGAGCCTGTTTTTCTCATTTAGTTTATTATAATGCGTTTATCGGCATCTGACAAGACATTTTGTGTCCGTTTTGAAAAAATACTACAAAATATGCGGTTTGATTTGACAATTTCTTCTGCTGATTTTATAATGTTTTTAATAATATTAAAGGAGATGTTCCAAAATGGATTTAACTTCTATGATGAAGACCATGCTCAGCCCGGAGAGTATCGCAAAGATGAGCGAGAAGACCGGCACGAGCACGGACGAGGTCAAGTCTGTGCTGCTCTCCGCCCTGCCTGCCATGCTCAACGGCGTACAGGGGCAGGCCAACAACAAGGACACCGTCGCGGGCTTTGCCGGGGCGCTGGATTCCCATGCAAAGGACGACACCAGCGACATAAAGGCATTTCTTTCCAACGTTGACATCCAGGACGGCGAAAAGATAGTCGGCCATCTGCTGGGCAGCAACGCGGACGCCGCGACAAGGGCAGCGGCGGAAAAAGCCGGCCTCAGCACGTCTTCCACCGGCAGCGTCCTCGGCGCCGCGGCTCCCCTGCTTATGAGCCTTCTGGGCCAGCAGGCCAGCCAGTCCGTGCAGGCACAGCCCCAGGCACAGGCCGCATCCTCCGGCGGAGGATTGCTCAGTCTCCTCGGCGGCGGTCAGCAGCAGGCACAAAGTCAGCCGCAAGGCGGTCTCGGCGGTCTGCTGGGCGGCCTTTTCGGCGGCGGTCAGCAGCAGGCGCAGCCCCAGCAGCAGGGCGGCGACAATCTTCTGGGCAGCATGATGGGAAGCCTTCTCAGCAACGTGGACGTTTCCTCCCTGCTCACAGGGCTATTAGGCTCCGGCAAATAATCGATCTGCAAAGCTATAAAAGCAGCTGATTTCAACTTGAAATCGGCTGCTTTTTTGCGTCACATCGGTTTAAGGCTTATGAAATATCCCGGCAGAGCTACGATGAGGAAGAATATTATCGAAATGGCGTGGAAGGTCTTCATAAAGGCCCCGCCCTGTCCCGGATACTCCCGGACGTATATCCTGTAATTGATTATGGAGGCAAGAGAGCCGATGATCGTCACAAGGCCGGCGGAGTCCAGTCCGTAAAGGAGCGCTCCCCTGTTCCCGGCGAAGGGATAGAGCACGATGGCGGCGGGGACGTTGGAAATGACCTGGCTGACGGCGATGCTGCACACATACTCCCGCCCCGCAACGATTTTTGACAAAAAGGCCGCCACGGTCTCATTTGCCGACACCGAGGAGGAAAACACGAAAAAGCAGAAAAACGTGACGAGAAGCACATAGTCGCACTTGAGAAGTATCTTCCTGTCGATTATCAGCACCGCAGCGGTGACGGCGGCCGTTATCCAGAGCCAGAAGCCAGTCCTGCTGACAATCATGAACAGCACCGCCGCGAAGAGCACCAGATACACCACCCGATAAAGCCTTCTCTCTGTCGGCAGCTTTGCCGGGAAGGTCTCCTCCGGAATTGACGTTTTTCCCCCCGGCTCCCGCCGGAAAAGAAACAGCACGAATATGAACAGCAGCACGCCGGAAATGGCGCAGATCGGCAGCATGTACAGGATGAATCCGCCGGCGTCAACTCCCGAGCGCCCGAAAATGAAGAGATTCTGAGGCGAGCCGAAGGGAGTGAGCAGCGAGCCGCGTACCGCCGCGATGTTCTCGCAGGCCAGAAGCGGCAGGATATACCTCTCCTTTCCCGCCGCCCGGAAGAGGATTATGGTTATGGGGACAAAGATAATGAGGGACACGTCGTTCGTCACGAACATGGAAGTGAAGAACACGGAAAACACAAGAAAAAGGCCAAGACTCACCTGGTGCCGGAGCCTTGACGCCAGGCGTAAAAGCGGCACGAAAACGTTCTCCCGCTTGAAGCCCTCCAGCACCGTGAGCATGAGGAAAAGCGTCGCTAAAGTGCGCCAGTCGATGTCTCTTAAAAGGCGCGCCGAGGGCGGCGTTATGAACAGGGATATTATCGCCGCGGCCACAGCCACGGGGAGCATGGGCTCTTTTTTTATGCCCCTTAAAAGCTTGCGGAGGGTATGCATCGTCGTTTTCCTTTACAAAAAGCGTCGGGCCCGGTCTCACCGGGCCGTCTGCAAAAAGTGAAACATAAAAGCGCGGGATTGTCAAGCGGAACAAACAGCGGCAAAAAAGCAGCCCGAAGGCTGCTTTTTTGCTGCTGCTGGGGAATATGCGCTGCTTATATCGCCTTGGTTTCATAGTTCAGGACGATCTGAGCCACCTCGGCGCGGGCGGCCTTGCCGCCGGGATCCAGGGTGCCGTCGCTCCTGCCGGTTATTACGCCGGAGGACACCGCCCATTTTACGGCGGTCTCGGCCCAGGCGCTTACGGAAGATGCGTCTGTAAAGGCGGACAGTTCGGCGCTGCCTGCCGGTCTGCCGTTATAGCGCCAGAAGATAGTCACCATCTGCTCTCGCGTAACGGGGTCGTTCGTGCCGAAAACTCCGCCGCCGTAGCCCTCGATTATTTTTTCTCCCGCAGCCCAGACAACGGCGTCGGAATACCACTGCCCGACCTCCACATCCTTAAAGGGATTTTCTCCCTTTACGGCGGGCTCTCCGGCCATGCGGTAGAGCACCGTAGCGAACATGGCTCTTGTCATTGTGCCTCCTGGAGCGAAGGTGTCATCGGAAACGCCCTTGAAATAGCCGTTGTCGTAGCAGTAATACACTCCGTCGTAATACCAGTCGCCGGAGGAAACGTCCTTAAAGGGCCTGTCCTCATAGGTGACGACGTAATGTGAGAAATGGAAAGTCGAGAAGACGAGCTCCCTGCCGTCGTAACTTCCCGGCATACGCTCGGTTTTGCCGTCGGAAGCTGCGTACCAGACGGCGTAATTGCCGCTGCCGGACTTGGGCGAAAGCTTTATTTTCAGCGTCACTCTGCCGCCGCCGAAGTCCGTTACCACCTTGCCGTTCACTTTAAGCGTCAGCTCATAGACCGATGCCAGCTCTTTTCCCTTGAAGGCGTCCTTCTGGGCGGTATTGAGCCTGTCTGCGCCAATGCTCTCAAAGGTCAAAGACACGCTGCCCGCATCCGCCTTTCCGGCTATTGCCTTGACGGCGGTCTCGTCGAACACGGTCTCGCCCGCTGCCGTCTTTATGGTGATCGTATCCTCCCCGTCGTGGGAATCCAGGGCCTTCGCCACCTTCTTAAAGGTCTCGGCGGGGATGCTGACGGTTTTTATGCTCTCTCCCAGGCCGCTGAGGTCGAACAGAACGTCCGCCTGGGGCTCATCTTTGGTCACTACCTTTGCCACGTCGGCGTCGGAAAGCTCGCCTATGGTCGCTTCTCCGCCGGAGATATTGGCCGTTACTGACACCGCGCCCGCGTCGCTGCTGACAGGCACGGTCACGGGGCCGGAGCCTCCGCCGCTGCTGACGCCGCCGCTTCCGCCGCCGCCGTTGTTGACCGCCTTCTGGAGCGTGAAGTCCGCTGCCGCGCTGCCGCCGGAGACGGTGACTGTCGCGCTGGCTGCTGCAAAGGCCGCGTTCCCCGCAAAGGAAACGATGTAGCTGCCGTCGGGCACGTCGGAGAAGGAGTAGCTGCCGTTATAAACCTGCGTCGTCTTTGCAGCGCCGCCGCTGAGGGTCAGCGTCAGTCCGTCAACAGAGCTGCCGTCGTAGGCATCCACTCTGCCGCTCACCGTGTGCCCGCCGGCGGAGAAGGCCGTAGTGAATACGCCGGTGGAGACCTGGCTCGCCTTATAGCCCGCCTTTATGGCGACGGCCTTGACGGTCATGTTGTTGGAGACGGTTATGACTCCGCTGTAAAGCTTGCCGTTTGCGGAGGAGGGCTCGGTGCCGTCCGTCGTATAATAGAGGGATGCGTCCTCGGGGCTCGTAAGCGTGACGCCTGTGCCGCCCCGGACGATCTTGTTCACGTCGCTGCCGGAAAAGTCGGCGCTCTCGCTGTCAACGCCGGAGAAAACGGGCTGTGTCAGCTGCGTCTGGGACACGGCCTCCCCGGCCTCAGAATAGTCGCTTTCCATGGATGTTCCGGCGTAGCTCTTGACTCCGGCTCTGACAAGCAGATTGAGGTCTCCGGAAAGCTGAGAGCCGTTTGCCGATGCAAGCAGCACCGTGCGGGTGTATGTGGGCTCCGATGCGTCAATATTCGACGGGACGTGTCCCTGCTCAACGCCGGAAACGGTGACGGAAACGGGTTCGCCGGCGCTGTTTTCCAGGACGTAGTTTCCGGCGTTCAGAACATCGGCCTCGTCCATATATTTGCTGAAGGTGACGTAAACTCCCTCGGTGGTGTATTTTACCTCCGTTACCGTGGGGGCCGTGTAGTCCGTGAGGGGGATGTTCACGTCCAGCTGAGGCGGCAGAACGGGCAGCATTTTGTATTCCGTGCCGCCTATCGTCACGGTCTTTATCGCCTGGCTGTCCGAACCGCTGCTGCCTGTAAGTCCCGTGGGGCCAACAGCCTCAACGTACCACAGTCCCTCGGGCACGCCCCACTGATATACGCCGTCCGCGCCCGTAGTCTGCTGGGGCTCGCCGGGTATCTGGCCTCTGAGATTTACGGCGGGAGAAAGCTTCATTGCAAGTCCGGGGGTGGTCTGCTGGATAACGTTTCCGCCGTCGTCCGTGGCGTAATAGAGCTTTACCACGGCGTTTTCGACGGGATTTTCAATGACGCCCTCGTAAACCACGCCGGAGGGGTCGTGGCCCACCCGGAAATAGTCTCCCTTACCGTCGGAAATATATACATATGACCCGTTGCCCTTCTTGCCGTTGCAGTCGGGGTCGTTGCGAAGCCGTGAGCGCATCAGCGCTTTTATAGAGTTGAAGTTGTCGTTGTAGCAGCGCACCATTTCCTTTTCGCGGCGCGCCAGGGCCTCCATTGAGAGGACGCCTCCGGCCACGGCCACCGCCAGCAGCGTCCAGCCCATCGCCGCGCTTGCGGTAGTACCGGCGCCCGCCGCGGCGCAGGCCTCGGCGCTGAGTCCATAGGTCGCACCATGCGTCGCGAATTCAACGGCAAGCGCTTCGGATATCTTGGGAGCCAGCATGGTCATGGGCGCTATAAACCAGCTTCCCACATCGAGCCAGTACCTGTAATCGGAGATCTGTTTGAACTCGTCAAAGTATTTTTGGGCAAGCTTCTGGTCTGCTTCTCCCAGCTTTCCATAGCAGGGGGAGCTCATCAGCTTCTTGAAATCCCAGTACATGTTGCTGTCACGCTGAGCTCTTTGGATAAGATTAAGTAAATTAAAGCCGATAGCTCCGATGCCAAGGTAGTTGCTGACGGATGAAACTCCATTGACAGCCGATTTGGGAATGGCATTCTTCAGATTGCCGATGCCCGCCCAAAAGCTTAAAAACCAGGAGGAAAAATTTGTGCCCATCTCGCCGTTATTGGTGAACTCGCACTCGGCGCTGCCGGAGTAGTAGCCGTCGTAGTGATAGTTTTCGCCGTAGCCGTCCCCATCCATGAGTGAGGCGTCCCCGCCTCCGGCGCTGCTCTCCGGCTCCTTAAAGCCTGAAAACTCCGGGGCAAGGCAAACTGTGGCGGAGGCGGAATAAAGCCCCTGGGAGGGTACCGACTGGAAGGTAACGGCTATCACGTAGCTACCGTCAAAATCGGAATCGCCTTCATGTATGGACGTGTCTGTAAAGGTATAGATGTCGTATCCCGAGGTGAGGTGCATTTCACCATTCGCCTCGGCGGCAACGCCTGCCTTTTCTGAATCCAGCTCCTCCTGAGTCCTGTAAAGGCGCGTGGTTTCGTGATACATCGACTTGTCGTTTTCCGCCTCGATCTTGGCGTCGCCCAGGGCGTTTATCCAGGTGAGAAGATTGGTTGTCACGTCAAAGGAAGCGCTGGCGCTTGTCAGTATTATATCGCTGTCCGCGTAGTCGCTGAGTATCTGATCGAAGCCGTCAAGCTCCGGGGAATCTCCCAGGCCGACCGCGGATACTGCCCGGCCGTTTTCAAAGCTGACGCTCCAGTTTTTGTCTGAGGTATAACCCCATACCTCATCGAGGGCGTCGGCAAGTGTTTTGTCTGCAAGCTCGGCGTTATCCTCCCGTATATGGGTCTGCAGCTCCTCTATACTGTCGTCCAGATCGTCTTCGATGCCGGTTATGGCCGTATAGGTGTGGGTTTCCTCGTCATACTCCTGCGTGGGCCCCAGATCCTTTTTGGGGACGAAAATCACCTCGAGCCTGTTTACGCTGTTGTACATGGTGCC
>JAFYCQ010000184.1 GCA_017539635.1 Oscillospiraceae bacterium | reverse complement strand
CAACTACGTCATGCTGGAGTATGGCCAGCCCATGCACGCCTTTGACTTCTCCTGCGTGGACGGTGACAAAATAATCGTCCGCACGGCAAAGCCCGGCGAGACCATCCAGACTCTCGACGGCAACGCCAGAAACCTCACGGAAAACATGCTGTGCATCTGCGATGAATATAAGCCCGTCTGCGTGGCGGGCGTCATGGGCGGCGCCAACAGCGAAATAGTGGGCGACACCGCCATGGTGCTCTTTGAAAGCGCCAACTTTAACGGCGTTTCCGTGCGGCGCACGGCCACGGCCCTGGGCATGCGCACCGACGCCTCCTCCCGCTATGAAAAGGGCCTCGACCCCATGAAGACCTACGTTGCCGTACAAAGGGCATGCGAGCTGGTTGAGGCGCTGGGCTGCGGCGAGGTGGTGGACGGCGTCATGGACGTCATCGCCAAGGAATCCTCTCCCACGGTGGTCAAGCTGGAGCCCGACAAGATTAACGCTCTCCTGGGCACCGACCTTGACCGGGATTTCATGGAAAAAGCCCTTATATCCCTGGGCTTCACCCTGGACGGAGATGACATTTACGTCCCCTCCTGGCGCGGCGACGTGTCCCACTATTCCGACATCGCCGAGGAGGTGGCGAGGCTCTACGGCTACAACAGGATACCCTACACCCTTATGCGGGGCGAGACCACCCGCGGCGGTTTTTCCGAAATGCAGAACTTCGAGCGGTCTCTCGGCGAAACCTGCCGCACCTTAGGCTACGACGAGATAATAACCTACTCCTTCATAAGCCCCTCCTACTACGACAAGATAGGGCTGCCGAAGGATTCTCCCATGAGAAACAGCCTCAAGATCCTCAATCCCTTAGGCGAGGACACCTCCATCATGCGCACCACCGTCCTGCCCTCCATGCTTGAGACCGTGACCCGCAACTACAATTACCGGAACAAGTCCGTCCGGCTCTACGAGTTGGGTAAGATCTACATTCCCCGCCCCGACGGCCTTGCCGACGAACCCAAGATACTCTCCCTGGGCGCTTACGGCGACGGAATGGATTTCTTCAATCTCAAGGGCGCCGTAGAAGCCATACTCGCCTCTCTGCGGATCGAAAACGTCCGGTATGAGGCCGTTTCCGACAACCCCTCCTACCACCCCGGCAGGTGCGCCGCCGTGTATTCCGGAGAAACACTCCTGGGCGTTTTCGGCCAGATCCACCCGGTCATAGCGGCAAATTACGGCGTGGACGCCGAGGTCTTCGCCGCGGAGATAGCCTTTGACGCCCTGTGGAGCGTCCGGGGCCCGGCTCCCACCTACACCCCCCTGCCCAAGTACCCCTCGATCGAGAGAGATATCGCCGTTGTGTGCGGCGAGGAGGTCACCATAGCCGCTCTGGCCGACTGCATAAAGAGAGCCGGAGGCGAGCTTCTCAAAAAGGTGGAGCTCTTCGACATTTACCGGGGCTCTCACATTGCCGAGGGCAAGAAGAGCACGGCCTTCTCCCTGACCCTCCGCTCCGACGACCAGACCCTTACCGACGACCACGCCGACGATGTTGTGGGCAGCATCCTCAAAAAGCTCAAGGAAGAGCTTGACGCGGTGATAAGGTAAAAAAATATAAAAAACCACGGGAAAGCTCCGAAAATCGGGCTTTCCCGTGGTTTTTCATAAATATTTATTCAACTTTCTGTTGTCAGCTGTAAATAATTGTGATATATTGATTTAGTGTAATAAATTTTTCTGAGGAGGTGAATACGAATGGAAAAGCAGGAAGCCGAAGTGGAATTTGACCTGGTTGAGCTTTTATACCGCGTATTCGCCTCATGGAAGCTGATATTGGCGCTGTGCATTGCCGGTGTCCTTATTGCCGGCTGCTGCACGCATTTTTTCATCACCCCGATGTACAAGGCCTCCTCCACGATCTACGTCGTCACCCAGAAGGAGTCGGCCATCGACCT
>JAFYCQ010000183.1 GCA_017539635.1 Oscillospiraceae bacterium | reverse complement strand
GTTTCCGTTGCTATCGGAGAACTTGCAGACGGCTTAGACATTGATTTAAACGCTGTTCCAAAGAAGTATGACGGCTTAGACGGAACCGAGCTTGCCATCAGCGAGTCCCAGGAGAGAATGGCCGTCGTTGTGGCCCCCGGTGACGCCGACCGCTTCAGGGAGATAGCAGAAAGCGAAAACCTGGAAGCCACTATTGTCGCAAAGGCCTCAGAGGAAAAACGCCTCGTCATGGTCTGGAACGGCAAAAAGATCGTGGATATTTCCCGGGAGTTTCTTGACTCCAACGGCGCGGAAAAGCATATAGATATTAAAGCGCAGAAGATACAGCCATTTGAAAACGATGTGCCCTCAGGCTTCGGCGAGGGAATGAAAAAGCTGGCTGAAAACCTTGACGTCTGCTCCCGCCGCGGCCTTTCCGAGAGATTCGACTCCACCATCGGCGCGGGGACGGTGCTTATGCCCTTCGGCGGCAGATACCAGAGGACGCCCATACAGGCCATGGCCCATAAGATATCCGTTGAAAAGGGGCACACGGAGGACTGCTCCGTCATGTCCTGGGCCTATGACCCGGTTATAGCTGAAAAGAGCCCCTACCACAGCGCCTATTTAGCAGTGGCGGAGTCCATAGCAAAGCTCATCGCGACAGGCGCTGACCGGGAGAACGTTTATCTCTCATTCCAGGAGTACTTTGAAAAGCCCATGCGGGAGCCGGAAAGATGGGGAAAGCCCCTGGCGGCCCTCTTGGGCGCCTTCCGGGCACAGCTGGAGCTGGGAGCCGCCGCAATCGGCGGCAAGGACTCCATGAGCGGCTCCTTTGAAAAGCTGGACGTGCCGCCCACCCTCGTCTCCTTTGCCGTCACAACGGCAAAAACCGGGGACGTCATATCTCCCGAATTCAAGAAATCCGGCAGCAGGGCGGCGGTGTTTTATCCCGAGACCGGCAAAGACGGCCTGCCTGTTTCTTCTTCGCTTTTGAGCCTATTCGACAAGGTGTCGGCCCTGAACAAAGCGGGAAAGGTGCTGTCTGCATGGACCTGCGCCCGCTTCGGCATAGCCGAGGGCGTCATGAAAATGTGCTTCGGCAACATGCTGGGCTTTAAGTTCAGTGACGATTTTAAGGCTGAGGATATTTTCAGGCCCGCCAACTGCGCCTTTATACTGGAGCTTTCCCCGGATTGCATGGAGGGAGAGACGCTGGGCTATACCGAGGACACGGGAAAAATCACCCTGGGAAGCTACAGCGTGTCCCTCAGAGAGCTGCTGGGCGATTATGAAAACGTCCTGGAGAACGTATATCCCTGCAACATCGATCAGGGTGAGGAGCAGATACCGGCATATTCCTTTGATGTATCAAATTGGCCCGGATCCCCGGAGAAATTCGCCCGCCCCAGGGCGCTCATCCCGGTGTTTCCCGGCACGAACTGCGAGTACGACACTGCCAAGGTGCTGTACGACGCGGGCATCCAGCCGGAGATATTCGTTATCCGCAACCTCACTCAGCGGGATATACAGCGCAGCGTGGAGGTATTCACCGAGAAGCTTAAAAACTCCCAGATCGTCTTTATTCCCGGCGGCTTTTCCGGCGGCGACGAGCCCGACGGCTCCGGCAAGTTCATAAACGCCTTCTTCCGCTGCGACGCGGTGAAGGAACAGGTAAGGGAGCTTCTTAACACCCGCCAGGGCCTTATGTGCGGCATCTGCAACGGATTCCAGGCGCTCATCAAGCTGGGGCTCGTACCCTTCGGCGACATAATAAAGACGGACGAAACCTGCCCCACGCTGACCTACAACACTATCGGACGCCATCAGTCCAAGTTAGTGCGCACGAGGATCGCGTCAAACAAATCCCCGTGGCTCAAAAACGCGGCGGTGGGGGATATCTGCACCGTGCCCATATCCCACGGCGAGGGCCGCTTTATCTGCCCGCCGGAGCTGCTTATTAAGCTTGCCGAAAACGGTCAGATCGCCACCCAGTACGTGGACCTGGAGGGAAACCCGACCATGGACGTGCAGTTTAACCCCAACGGCTCTGTTTGCGCAATAGAGGGCATAACCTCTCCCGACGGCCGTGTATTCGGACGTATGGGACACTCCGAGCGTGTGGGCGCCAATCTGTATAAGAACGTACCCGGCAATTTCGACATCGGCATGTTCCGTGCCGCCGCGGAGTATTATAAGTAATCTGTATCGTTGTATTGTTTTTTTTGCAGGCGTCCCTTCGGGGGCGCCTGTTTTTTACGCATATATTTGTCCAGGCTCTCATATTCTTTTGTAAC
>JAFYCQ010000182.1 GCA_017539635.1 Oscillospiraceae bacterium | reverse complement strand
TGGATGGCATATCCCCAGTTATAAGAACGTCGTAATCACGGCAGGAGCAGACTATCGAAAGGCCCCGCTCGTTCTCGCTGTCCTCGCCGATGGGCGGATAGACCTCCAGAACTGCGTCCCCCAGGCTCACCGTGAGCCTTTCGGTGACGTATATGACCGCCGCGCCCCTGTCTTCCGCCAGGTCCGTCAGCCAGTCCGCCCCCTCGGAGTCCGAGAGCTCCTTGTCGGGAGCCAAAAGCGCATCTGTGTCAAGTATTGAAATCAGCTCGTCCGCGCCGTTCGTGTGGTCGGCGTGGTAATGAGTCAGCAGCAGAACGTCGATCGTGTCCCGCCCCTGACTTCGCAGATAGTTTGCCGCCAGAGTACCGGCGTCATAGCCCGAGGTGCTGCCGCAGTCTATTACGGCAGAGTTATTGCCGGAGGTCACAACTATGCACTGTCCCTGCCCCACGTCCAGCACCGTCACCTCCATAGGCGAGCCGGAAGCGGTGAAAAGCGTCGCCGCCGCAACGCAGCACAGGGCGATTATGGAGCTGCATACCGCCGGGAATAGCTTTGCCTTTTTTCTTCTGAAAACAAACAGCAGGATTATAACGGCCAGAACGTAGAAAAGCCAGAAGACCGTGAGCTGATTTACCGTGTAAAGGGAGGCAAACCTGAGCCTTGACAGCGCCTTGACTATCCAGATCGTATATCTGGCCGGAATTGCGGCTACCACGCCGAAAACCGCCCCTGCCGGAGCGAATATGAAGCCCGCTGCAACCGACGCAAGCCCCAGCAGGAAGGCCAGGGACACGGCGGGCTCCACCAGCAGATTCGTAAGCGGCGACACTATGGAGGTGTAGCCCATGCGTATGGCAAGTATCGGTATTGTAAAGGCCGAGGCTCCCAGCGTCACGCTTAAATTGGAAATGATAAAAAGCAGCAGCCTTTTTACCGGTCTTTTGAGCTTTTTCCTCTTGTCCGCCAGGAGCCTTTCTGCAGCGGCAAAAATGGGCTCGGAGAAAAGGACGATGCCTAAGGTCGCCCCAAAGGAGAGCTGAAAACCGATATTCGCGGCGGCGTAGGGATTTATTATCAGCAGCGGCACCATGGCGGCGGAAAGCGAGGTGAGGGAATCTCCCTCCCTGTTGAATACCGGCGCCATGAGCATAAAGGCCTGCATTATACATGCGCGGGTTATGGCCGGGGTGAAGCCCGTGACCGCAGCGTAAACGATGAGCGCCGGGACGGTTATGAGGGCAACTCTCCGCCTCTTGCCGAAAAGCAGCGCTATGACCGCCACGATATAGGCCATGTGCATGCCGGAAATTACCACAACGTGTCTCGCGCCGGCGGTGTTGAGGGCGTCAGTAAAGCCCGGGTCTGCGTAAAGCTCTCCCGTGTCCCCCGCCACCAGCGCCAGCATGAAGCTCCTCACCTGGCCGGTGAAGATCTCCGCCGTCTTCTCCGTAATGGCGCGGCTTAAATATTTCGGTGCGAAGAAAAGGGAAAAGCCCCGGCTCTCCGTCACCTCCGTTTCGCCGTAAACGGACAGAAAGCTCCCCGAAGAAAGAAGGATGTCGCTCTCTTCCCCGTAGAAGGTATCGCCTGCTCTTGCCCTGCCCGTCACCGTCAGTCTGTCGCCGGGGACGATTTCCGTCTCGTCATAACAGTAAACGCGGCCGGGTACGGCTCTGCCTCCGGCATCTATGCGCGCAGACACACGCCAGCCGCTCTCCGTTTTTTCCGGAAAGTCCGTGGCTGTGGCGTAAAACTCCCCCGTCATGCCGTCAAGCTCCCTTGCGGGTGTGAGGAGCAGCATATACCCGGCGTAAAATGCCAGCATGCCTACGGCCGCGCCGAAGGCCATTATGCGGATACGAAGGCCGTCGCTGTCCTTAATGAAAAAGGCCGCCGCTCCCAGAACCGCCAAAACGCCCGCCGCTGTAAGCGCCGAGCCCTCCGGGAGCAGATATACCGCGGCAAAGACCGCCGCAGCGAAGGAAAAGGCGAAGGACGCCAGCTTTCTCAAGGGCCGCTCTCCCCTTTTGTCAGCCTGTTATCACAGGGCAGCCTCTATGGCCGCCAGCAGGTCGCCGAATTCCTCATAGGCCGGGATATCGGGATAATCAGCCTTAATGGCCGCTGTACTCTTGAAGAGGAAGCCGGCCTTACTGGCCTGGATCATGGCCAGGTCGTTGAAGCTGTCGCCGGCGGCGATAGTCTCAAAGCCTATGGACTGGAGCGCCTGAACGGTGGCCAGCTTGGATTTCTCCACCCGCATCTTAAAGCCGGTTATCTCTCCTGATGGAGCGACCTCCAGCGTGTTGCAGAAAATGGTGGGCCAGTTTAACTTTTTCATAAGGGGGGTGGCAAACGGCTCAAAGGTATCGCTTAAAATCAGCACCTGGGTAATGGAGCGAAGCTCGTCTAAAAATTCCTTTGCCCCGGGCATGGGGTCTATTT
>JAFYCQ010000011.1 GCA_017539635.1 Oscillospiraceae bacterium | reverse complement strand
GGCGTCAGCGCCTTCTGCGGGGCCGCAGCGGCTTTAAGGGCCGAATACACCCTGCCGGACGTGAGCCAGACGGTCATCATAACCCGCGAGGCCGGACGCACTCCCGTGCCGGAAAGGGAGGCCCTTTCATCCCTCGCCTCCCACAACGCCACCATGGTGCTGTTTTTGAGCACCGGCCTTACGAAAAAAGTACAGGCAGACCTTATTGCAGGGGGCTATACACCGGATACTCCCGCCGCCATAGTCTATAAGGCCACCTGGCCGGAGGAGCGGGTATTCCGCTGCACCCTGGGCACCCTCAACGAGACGGCGGAGAAAAACGGCCTTACGAAGACCGCCCTCATCATCGTGGGCGGCTGCTTAGGCGGTGACTACGCCAGGTCAAAGCTCTACGACCCGGGCTTTACGACGGAATTCAGGGAGGCTCAGAAGTGAGAGCCGCCATTTTTGCCTACACGGAAAACGGAGTGAAAACGGCGAAAAAAATCGCGGAAATAATGCCGGAATCGGAAATTTTCGCCCCGGAAAAATTCGCTTGCGGGGACGTTTTGCCAATAGATACTCCCTGTACCGACTTCTGCGGCAGGCTTTTTTCCGAAAGGGACGCCCTTATATTCGTAAGCGCCGCGGGGATAGCGGTGCGCTCTGTGGCACCCTTTATAAAGGACAAGCGGACTGACCCCGCCGTAATATGCATAGACGAGCGGGGGAAAAACGTCATACCCCTTTTGTCCGGACACATCGGCGGGGCCAACGCCCTGGCACTCAGGATCGCCGATCATTTGGGGGCGTCGCCGATAATCACCACCGCCACCGACGTAAACGGAAAATTCTCCGTCGATAAATGGGCCGCAGAAAACGGCTTTATGATCGACAACATGAAGGCCGCCAAGGCCGTCTCTGCGGCGATACTCAAATGGGACGTGCCTCTATGCTCCGACCTGCCGGTAAAAGGCGAGCTGCCGCCGGGGGTCATACGGAGACTCAGGTGACGTGGGTATCTATATCGGATTTCGGGAAAAGCGCCCGTTTTCCACCACCCTGCGCCTTGTGCCGCGCTGCATCTCTTTAGGTCTGGGCTGCCGGAGGGGCACGGCGGCGGAAAACATAGAAAAGGCCGTCTCTTCCGTATTTGAGGCCGCCGGTGTGGATTTCCGGGCGGTTAAGAGAGTCTCCAGCATAGACCTTAAGCGGGACGAGGCGGGACTTCTGGAATTTTGCGAAAAAAACGATCTCCCGGTGAGCTTTTACACGGCGGAGGAATTGAACGCCCTTTCCGGGGACTTTGCCCCGTCTCCCTTCGTTGAGAAGATAACGGGGACCGACAACGTGTGCGAGCGCTCCGCCCTTATGGGCGCGGAGACGCTGATAATAGGGAAAACAGCCTTAAACGGCGTGACCGTGGCGGCCGCCGCGGAGAATTGCGAGGTGCGCTTTGTCTGAGCTATACATCGTCGGCATAGGGCCCGGGGACCGGGACGACATGACAATAAGGGCCGACCGGGCGCTCGGCGCCTGCGACGTCATCGTGGGCTACGGGGTCTATGTTGACCTGGTGCGGGACATCTATCCCGGAAAGGAATACCTCTCCACCCCCATGACCAGAGAGGCCGACCGCTGCCGCATGGCCATAGAGCTGGCAAGGGAGGGCAAAAAGGTCGCCCTCGTCTGCTCCGGGGACAGCGGCATTTACGGCATGGCGGGGCTCGTCTATGAAATACGCGGCGAGGACAAGACGCCGGAGGTCATCGTCATCCCCGGACTCACGGCGGCATGCAGCGGGGCGGCGCTTTTAGGGGCGCCTTTGACCCACGACTTTGCGGTCATCAGCCTCAGCGACAGGCTGACCCCCTGGGAGACCATTGAAAAGCGCCTGGAGTGCGCGGCAGAAGGAGGCTTCTCCATCGTCCTCTATAACCCGGCGAGCCACGGCCGGCCGGAGCATTTGAAAAAGGCCTGCAAGATACTTTTAAAGCATATTCCCGGCGACCGCCCCTGCGGTGTGGCCGAAAAAATAGGCCGGGAGGGGGAAAAGCGCAGCTTTTTCACTCTCAAAGAGCTGTCTGAGACCGACAGCGTGAACATGTTCTGCACCGTTTTCATAGGGAACGGCGCGACTAAAATGATCGGGGGCGGCATGGTGACGCCCCGAGGATACAGAGATGTATGAGTTTTGTGTTTTTGCCGGCACCACCGAGGGCCGGGAAATAACTGAATTGCTGGCAGAGGGCGGCGCTGCCGTTACGGCCTTCGTCGCAACGGAGTACGGCGAGAGCCTTATAAAGCCGAAAGGCAGCCTCACCGTGACCGCCGGGCGGCTGGACGAGGCCGACATGGAAAAAGTGTTCACGGATAAAAGGTTCGACCTGGTTATAGACGCCACCCACCCCTACGC
>JAFYCQ010000181.1 GCA_017539635.1 Oscillospiraceae bacterium | reverse complement strand
TCGCCCAGGTTTGCCACGGGTGCGCTCCCGCCGAGTATCAGGGTGAGCTGGGTGAGATTCAGTTTGCCGGTGGAGATTTTCTTCACCTCATAGGGTATCTCTATTTCGCTGCCCTGCAGGTCGGTGATTGTGCGGGTGGCGGGAGTTTCCGGCTCCTTTTCCGGCTCGGGGGTAGTTGTTTCGGGCGCGGTGGTCGCAGTTTCCGTTGACGCCGGCGGCGTCGTGTCCGCAGGCGGTGTTGTTGTCGTCGTATTCCCGGCGCAGCCGGCAAAAAGGGCGAGCGCCAGAACGATTGCGAGAATGAGTGCGATTGTCTTTTTCATGTTTTCCTCCATTTTTAATTAAGTATTGGCACGCAGGTCTTTATCACTCCGCCCGCCGGGGTGGCGGTCTCGGTGATCTTAACGTCCACGCCGTAGGCCCGGTGGAGATTTTCCTCCGTGACTATCTCCTCCACAGTGCCCTCCAGTATCTCCTTCCCTTTTGTGAGCAGGATGACCCTATCACAGCAGAGAAAGGCGTGGTCGGGGTTGTGGGTGGTCATCAGGACGCACAATCCGGAGCCGGAGAGGCCCTTTATGCACTCCAAAACGTGTATCTGATTGCCGAAATCCAGGTTGGCCGTGGGCTCGTCCATGACCAAAAGCTTGGGATTCTGCGCCAGGGCCCGGGCTATCAGCACCATCTGCCGCTCTCCGCCGGAAATCTGCGTGTATATCTTCTCTCTGAGATAGGAGACGCCCAGGGCCTCCAGCACCTTGTCGGCTATGCGGTATTCCTTTATGCCCGGGGCCTCGAAGGACTTGAGATGCGCGGCCCTGCCCATTACCACCACGTCGGGGACGGTGTAGGGAAAGGGCGGCTCGTGGCCCTGGGGCACGTACCCCACGGCCTTGGAAAATTCCCTCTGGCTAATCTGGCTTTTGGGCACACCGTCCAGCAGTATTTCTCCGTCTATGAGCTTCAGAAAACCGAGAACAGAGCGGAACACCGTGGTCTTGCCGATGCCGTTGGGGCCCAATATGCAGACTATCTCTCCCTGCCTTATGCGCAGGGACACGTTTTTCAGTATCGCCATGCCGTCATAGCCGCAGGAGGCGTTTTTTACCGTAAGCTCCATTTAACCGTTCCCCTTTCTCTTGTAGAGGATGAATATAAAGAACGGCGCGCCGAGTAAGGAAGTGAGGACGCCCAGGGGGATTTCGTAGGCCAGAAGCGAGCGGCAGAGGTTGTCGATTATCAGCATGAACAGTCCGCCGGTCAAAAGTGACATAGGCACCAGCGTCTTGTTGTTGGGGCCCACAAGAAAGCGCACCAGATGGGGTATCATCAGGCCCACCCAGCCTATGGTGCCGGCTATGGAGACGACGGCGGCGGTCAAAAGCGTGGCGCAGATTATGCTTATAAGCCGCACGGTGGAGACGTTCACGCCCATGGCCTTGGCCTCGTCCTCGCCGAAGGAGAGGATGTTCAGCCGCCAGCGGAGCACCATAATGGGAATAACTCCTATTGCGAAGGTGATGATGAAGAATAACAGATCCTTATACCCAACCTTTGCTATGCTG
>JAFYCQ010000180.1 GCA_017539635.1 Oscillospiraceae bacterium | reverse complement strand
GACGAGGTTGTAGATGTTGAAAACGGCGTCAGAGGGCAGGGGATAGACGCCGGAGCCCTCCTTGTCCTTTACGGTGATGCGCATGTTCTTAAGGTCGGCGCCGGTGCCGGCGTAGTCGTACTCCGGAGACGCAAAGCCGCATTTTTCGCAGTAGGCCCTGCCGATGTGGTGATAGCGCAGATATTTGTATTTCAAAGCGCCCCGCATTTGGGACATGCCCGCATGTCGTTGATGAGGTTTATGCACTCGGTGATGTCCCCGGGGAGAGCGTCAATGCCGTAATAGACCCGGGGATTTCCGGGAGCCACGCCGGAGGATATTAGGTCGTCGCCGTTGAGCACCAGCTTCGTTTTGGCCGGGATGTTTTTCGTCAGTATGCCGGCTATGTACTCCGGGTGGGCGTTTCGCATTATGGAGTCCCGGAAGAGATTTGTAATAACGAGATAATCCGGCTTTACATAGGGATAAACTCTCGGCGCCGAGCGCTCGTCTATTTCCAGAACGGCTATGTCGTGCTTAGCCTTTCCGAATATGCCGGCCCCGGATATGAGGCTTGTGGCGATGCCGGAGGCAATGTTGGAGCCCAGCCGGTTGTTAAGGGGCCTGCGCCCCGCTTTTTCCAGAGTGTCGCAGATGAGATTTGAAACGGTGGTCTTGCCGTTGGTGCCGGTGACGGCGATTATGGTTTTGGGCTTGCCTATCCGCCCCAGAAAGTCGGGGCAGAGCTTTATCGCCAGCTCGCCGGGGTAATTTGTGGCGTTATATTTCAGTATCCGCATTACCAAGCGGGCCAGCTTCGACGCCCACAGTGCCGCCAGATATCTCATGGGTAAATTCCTCTTTTCTCGCCACGCAGCGGTTTATCTTTATCCCCTGCGTGTAAAATTTCTGCTCGTAGTCGGTCATGACCCCCACGGGGCCGCTTGCATGCAGGTCCCGGGTGACCTGGTGAAGGGAAAAGCCGCAGGCTGAAAACTCCTCAAGAGAGAACTCAAAAAGCTCGGAATTGTCGGTCTTGAAGTGTATCTCCCCGCCGTCTTTGAGCGCCTGCCGGTATAAAAGGAGAAAGCCGGAGGCGGTGAGCCGCCTTTTCTGGTGGCGTTTTCCCGGCCAGGGATCGCAGAAGTTTATGTATATCCTGTCCGCCTCGCCGGGGGAGAAGACCTCCAAAAGCCGGGAGGCGTCCATGTCGATGAACCGGACGTTTTCAAGGCCCTCGGAAACGACTCTCTCCGCTGCCACCACCATGGCGTCCGGCACCCGCTCCACGGCCACAAGCATGGTGTCCGTAAGATTTTTGGCCGTCTCCGCGGTGAACCGCCCCTTGCCGCAGCCCAGCTCCAGGAAGAGCTTATCGAAGCCTTCCCGCCAGGCGCCCCGCCGCTCCTCGGGATTCTTTACTATTATATCCCCGCACCTTTCCAGCCGGGGTATGAGATTTTTCTTTCTTCGCATCCGCATAGTCGATACCTCGAAAAAGTAGCTGTATCATAATTATAACTCAACTGCGCCTGTATAACAACACAAAAAAAGCGGCGAGGCTTTCGCCTCGCCAAAAAGGGTTATGGGATAAAGATATGAGCTTTCAGAACTGATAAGCTGTACCTGGATAATACCACATGACCAGTGTCGGATCCTGCCGCTTTCAGGCGGCGATCCGATTTTTTATAAGCCGGTTTGCGGCTGCACCGCCGTTACCGTGCGGCAGACTGCCGAAAACATCAGCCCCGGAAGCGCAGTAAAGTTCTTTTTGATACTTTTTCTTTCGAGAAAAAACGAAAGCAGCCGGGTTTACCTTTGCACCACCGTTACCGTGCGGCAGACTGCCGAAAACATCAGCCCCGGAAGCGCAGTAAAGTT
>JAFYCQ010000179.1 GCA_017539635.1 Oscillospiraceae bacterium | reverse complement strand
GGCAATCCTTTGGGCCTATGAGCAGGGGATAACCCGTGGAAACGGCGAGGGGGGCTGCGATCCGGACGAGACGGTGACGAGAGGCGACAGCGTCACATTCATATACCGCGCCTTAGGCGGCAAGCTGGAGGGAGAAATACCCTTTGAGGACGTTGACAGTGGGGATTACTTCTTCGACGCTGTGCTCTGGGCGTTTATAGAGGGCGTTACCAACGGCACCGACGAGGACAGCTTCAGCCCCGGATACCCCTGCCAGAAAGCCCATATATTGACCTTCCTGTACAGGGCGTATCACATGTAAAAACCAAACGGGAGCCTATCGACCGATATGAAAGGGGGACGACCCGTGTCTGAAAAGACCTGGGATCTTAATACAGAGCAGGAGAGATTCAAAGAGCTCTGGCTTCAAAAGCCGCAGAACGCCCTGCACCACACGCCGGAGTCCTGGAACGTCCGCGCCGAGGGCTGGGCAAAGGAGATAACCGAGAACGGTATTCGAAAAAAGCGCAGCGAGCAGCGTGTTTACGAGACTGCGGAGTATCTTAAAGCTCGAAACGTGCTTACGGCTCAGACGGATATAATAGATGTCGGCTGCGGACTGGGGCGCTTTGTGGCGGAGTTTGCCAGGACGGCCCGACATGCCGTGGGGACGGACATTTCGCCCCGTATGCTTGAGCTGGGCGAGGAATTTGCCAAGTCCCAGGGGCTTTCAAACGTGTCCTACGTGCCCTGCGATTTCAAGGCCGCAGACTTACGCGGCATGGGCTGGGAAAGGGCCTTTGACGTTGTGTTTTCCTCCATAACCCCGGCGGTAGCCTCGCCGGAATCCCTCGACAAGATAGAGGCCATGTCCAGAAAATACTGCTTTTCCTCGAATTTTGTATTTTCCCGCTTTGACCTGGCGCAGAGGGCTTACAACGCGGCTTTCCCTGGAGAAAAGTGGTGCGGCGCCCGGGACGGACAGGGCTTTTACGCTCTGTTCAATCTGCTGTGGCTGCGGGGGAGGTTCCCGGAGGTGCGGTATTACAAGGAGGAGGACATGGAGAGGCTGCCCGTAAGCCAGGACCTGGTCACGGAGATGTTCCGAAAGATACGGGAGGATGAGTTTTCCGGGGAAGCCAGAAAAAAGATCTATGATTTCCTGCTTTCCGAGGCAGACGAAGACGGAATGGTCACCTGTTCCAGCGTAGTCTGGTACGGCTGGCTCCTGTGGAGAGTGGACGAGCAGGGCCCCCGGAATTATGGGGAGATATGAACAGGTTTCCGCCGGAGCCGGATTAAGGCAAAAACACCTAAAAATTAACAAAAAAACCTTTCAGAGGGGGCCGCTTTCTGCGGCTCCCTCTTGCGTGTCAAAAGCGGAACTATTATAATATGGAATAAACTAATCTGCATAAGTGTCAGAAAGGAGCAAGCCATGAAAAAGCTGTATTATCGTGCGCTCACCCTGCTGCTCTCGGCAGTTCTCCTGATTGGGGTGATCCCTACCCCGGCGCTGGCCGCGGAAGGGGATGCCCCGGAGGGCGGCATTTTATTGGAGGGCGTGGGTATCACGGTCCGCCAGGGCGTGGAGACGGAGGGCATGACATTTTCCGCCTTCGC
>JAFYCQ010000178.1 GCA_017539635.1 Oscillospiraceae bacterium | reverse complement strand
CGGCTATGTGGCCGTGTCTGCGGTGTCCGAATCCCGCCTTAAATTTCAGGTCGTAAAGGACGATATAACCTACAATTACGATATCTCATCCCAGGGGCTCCCCTCCATCTTCCCCCTCCAGTCCGGGGACGGTACTTATCTCTTCCGTATCATGGAAAACGTGACGGAGAGTAAGTACACGGAGCTTTACTCCGCGAGCTCCGAGGTGCAGATAAAGGATGAGTTTCAGCCCTTTATCAGACCCAACAGCTACGTAAATTACAGCAGGGCTTCAAATTGCGTGAAAATCGCGTCTGAAATGGCCTCCACAGCCGCAGACGCCCCCGACCTGGTGGCGGAAATATACCGCTTCATCGTCGCAAACATCAAATACGACTCGGAAAAGGCCGCCACAGTCAAAAGCGGCTACATGCCCGACCCGGACGAGACCCTGGCCTCCGGAAAGGGAATCTGCTTTGACTTCGCTTCTCTTGCGGCGGCCATGCTCCGCAGCCAGGGCATCCCGGCAAAGCTCATCTGCGGCTACGTCGCCCCCAACGACCTGTACCACGCCTGGAACATGTTCTACACTCCCCAGACCGGCTGGATCACGGTGGATTACGAGGTCACGGGGGACAGCTGGAACAGGATCGACCTGACCTTTGCCGCCGGAGGCGCCAACGCCGACTTTATAGGCGACGGCACCAACTATACAGACCTTTACACTTACTGAATGACGGTGATAAAAAATGAGCAAGCAGAAACTTGACAATCTCGGCGTCAGCGCCTTTTGCGAGAGCATGGCCATGATGGCCCGCTCCGGCATACAGACGGACGAAGCCATATCACTTTTGCAGAGCGGCAAAACTCACACCGGCGGCGTGCTGGAATCGGGCCTTGCCGTAATGAAGGAGCAGGTGGACTCCGGCAGCGGCTTGTCTGCCGCCATGGAGGAATCCGGCATCTTCCCGGAATACGCCCTGCAGATGGTCTCCGCCGGCGAGCAAAGCGGCCGGCTGGACGACATCCTCTTCCGTCTCTCCCGGTATTACAAAGACCAGAAGACTATAAGCGACAAGCTGAAAAACGCCGTGACCTACCCGGCGGCCATGATAATACTCATCATCGCCGTGCTGGCCGTCATGCTGATAATGGTGCTGCCCTCTTTCACGGATGTGTATAACAACCTCACCGGCAGCCTGTCCGCCTCCACTTACAGCTATATCCGCTGGGCCTACGTCTTCTGCTGGATAGCCCTGGTGGTCATGGTCATAATAGCCGCGGCGCTGATAATCGGCATCATCCTCTGGAACGGCAAAAACCGCCGGTCGGTGGAAAAAACTCTCTGCAAGATCCCCGTCTGCGCCTCGATCATCGAAAACCTGGGCATGTTCCGCTTCACCTCTGCCCTCTCCACATTCCTCGCCAGCGGCGAGATGCAGGACGAGGCCATGGAGAAGAGCATACCCATGACCAACTGCCCCACAGTTGAAGCAAAGCTCCAAAAATGCCTCTCCCGCATGGCAGAGGGCCACAGCATAGCCCAGGCCGCCTATGACGAGGAGCTTTTTGAGCCGGTCTATGGCCGCATGCTGCTGGCAGGAGAACGCAGCGGCGACATGGAGTCAGTATTGGAACGGCTCACGGGGCTTCTGGAGGAAAACTGCTCAACTAAGGTGGACCGTCTTGTGGGCGTCGTCGATCCCCTCCTCTCCGGCATCCTCATGGTGACGGTGGGGCTGTCCCTGTTGAGCGTCATGCTCCCCCTTATAGGCATGATGAACTCCGTGGCGTGAGGCAAAAACATGTATTCGGACGCTAAAAAGAAAAAAACGCTCCTTGTCGTCCTGTGCGTTTTGGCGGCCCTCATCCTCGCCGCAGCCGTTTTCGTAATCGCCAACGGCTCCGACAGGGATCTCAGCGAAGAGAGCGCCGCTGCCATCCGCTCGGCCATACAGAGGGGCGCTCTGCAATGCTATGTGGTGGAGGGCTGCTATCCCCCCAATCTCAAATATCTGGAGGAAAACTACGGCATACAGGTGAACACCGGAGATTTCTACGTCACCTACGACGCCTTTGCCTCCAATCTCCCCCCCACCGTTATAGTCACACCCAAGAAGTAAGAGGAGGAACGACCGGTGAAGCAGTATAAAAGCTCCCCCGTGGGACTCTATACCATCGGAATAGCCGCGCTGTTTTTAGCGGGGTTCTTTCTGCTGGTAATATTGGGCGCCCGGAGCTACCGGAACACCGTTTCCGTCCAGTCGGGCAATATGGGCTCCCGGGCACTTCTCTCCTACATAGCCACCAGCGCCAAGGCAAACGACACTTCCGGAGGCCTGGACATAGCCGACGGCCCCGAGGGCCAGGCCCTCATAATCGCCGACGGCGACACGGGCTACGCTCTGCGCATATACAAGTATAACGGCTCCCTTGTTGAGGACTTTGCCGCCGTTAATGCCCCCCTGTCTCCGGATAGCGCCATGGTCATAGGCGCGACAGACAAATTCACGGTGGATAAAACTGATAACGGCGTTTACTCCGTCGCCACCGACGCCGGGCGCGTGCTCATTAATCCCCGCAGCGAGGGGGTGACGTCACCGTGAACAGCCACAGGCACATTACCGCCTTTTACATCGAAACACTGCTGCTCATCGTGGTCTTCATATCCATAATCCTGGTGCTGACCCAGGTCTTCGGCGCCGGACGCGGGCAGACTGACGAGGCAAGGCTGCTTACAGGCGCCGTCTGCCTGGCGCAGAACGCGGCGGAGGCCGTCTCCGCCTCCGACACGCCGGAGGGCGTTCTGGCCCTGCTGAACGAATCGGGCAACGCGGAGATCCTGGATGATTCCCGGTACCCCACGGTGAGGGTGCGGTACGACGGCGACATGAACCCGTCCGCCGACGGCGACGTTATGGTTTACGTCACCTGGCGCCCTGACGGCGACAGCCTCGTTTACAGCGACATAAGCGTCAGCTGCGGTGACTCCCAGCCGGTCTATGCCCTGAACACCGCCGTATTAAGAGAGGAGGCGGGCTCATGAAGCAGGTCCCCGTTAAGCTGGGCCCTCTGGCGCTACTGCTGACGGTGATCAGCAAATGCCTCACGACCCTGGCCATTTTGACCTTCACCACGGCGAGAGCCGACTTGAGCCTGGCGGAAAAATACGCCGAAACGGTAAAAACCCGTTATGAGCTGGAGACCCGGGGACAGGAGTTCCTGCAGGAGGCGAAAAAGACCTCCTCCCTCTCTTCCTTACCCGGCGTAACTATCGAGGACGGCGTGTATTACAAGGAGCTGACACTTGACGGCTCGATCCTCCGCATCGGCCTTGCCGATTACGGCGACGGCGTGCAGGTGGTGGAGTGGCGCCATGAAAAGGAATGGACACCTGACACCGACATAGGCAATCTGTGGAACGGAATGTAAGACGAGGTGAGAAAACAATGACGATTCTTGAAATACT
>JAFYCQ010000177.1 GCA_017539635.1 Oscillospiraceae bacterium | reverse complement strand
CACTCCGGGTAGTCTATTCCCATACCCTTGGCGTGGGCAACGATGGCCTTGCCAAGGGGGTGTTCGCTCTTGCTTTCGGCTGAGGCCGCAACGGAAACAAGCGTCCTTTCGTCCATGCCGCCGAAGGCATAGACGCCGCTTACCGCCAGCTTTCCGAGGGTGAGGGTGCCGGTTTTGTCAAAGGCCATGGTCTGAACGCTTCCCATAGCCTCCAATGCCTCTCCGGATTTGATTATCACTCCGTTTTTGGCGGCCTTGCCGACGGCAGCCATAATGGCCGTAGGCGTTGACAGCACAAGAGCACAGGGACAAAAGACGACGAGGACTGTAACGGCGCGTATAATGTTCCCCGTTATAAGCCACGTGAGGGCCGCTATACCGAGAGCGACGGGCACCAGCCAGCTTGCCCATTTATCCGCTATTCTCTGGGTCGGGGCCTGGTTTTTTTCCGCCTCCCGAACCATGCCGATGAGCTTTTGCAGGGAGGAATCCTTGCCTGCGCTTGTGGCTTTTATGTCTATGGCGCCGAAGCAGTTGAGAGTCCCGCAGAAAACCGCGTCCCCCTCTCTCTTATCTGCGGGCAGGCTCTCGCCCGTTATGACGGACTGGTCTATTGAGGTCTCGCCGCTTACTATTATCCCGTCCGCCGGAACGGTCTCGCCGGGCAGCACCCGGAGGATGTCTCCCTTGCGTATGCTCTCTGCCGGTATGTATTCCTCCCGTCCGTCGGTGATCCTGCGTCCCTCGGACGGAGCCAGAGAAATCAGATTTTTAATACCTTTTCTCGCTCGCCGTGTCGTCATATCCTCCAGCAGGGCTCCCAGCGCCATGATGAAAGCCACCTCGCCCGCTGCGAAAAGGTCGCCTATCAGAAGGGCGGCGAACATGCCGATGGATATGAGCAGGGCAGATGAGATCTTGCTTATACCTTTGTTCTGAACGATTCGCCGGACGGCGAGATACAGAAGCGGGATACCGCTGATGATAACCGTGACCCAGGCTATGTTTTCCAGGGCGGCGTGGCCCAGCCGCGGGAAGATGAAAGAGAAAAGGAGAAAGACCCCGCCTATCAGCGTAGCCGGCATACCCGCAAGTAAGTCGTTTGCTTTTTTAACAGCCTCCATTGTCAGTCCTTCGGTTGACATTTTATTCGTATTGATATAAAATCAGGTAATCAAACATTATGTTCGTTATTTATTATATTGTACTGTATTTGAAAAACAATAACCGCTTTTGCGGTAAAGTTCGATAACGAACAAATTTGTGTAATTGTTTGGGAGGCATAGAGAATGGACAGGCGTCAGCAAAAGACGAGAAGGGCGATTTTCGACGCTTTTATAAGGCTCCTGGCAAAAAGCTCTTACAGCAGCATTACGGTACAAAAGATCATAGATGAGGCCAATATAGGGAGAAGCACGTTTTACGCTCATTTTGAAACGAAGGACGAGCTAATAAAGGCGCTCTGCACCGATATATTCCGGCACGTTTTTTCGGACACGCTGACGAAGGAACGGACCCATGACTTTTCAGGGGGAGAGGCGGGAATGAAGGAGCGGATTACGCATATCCTCTATCACCTCCGGGATAACCGCGCCTATCTGCACGGGATCCTTTCCTGCGAGAGCGGAGAGGTGTTCATGCGGTATTTCAAGGAGTATCTTACAGATGTTTTTGACGGCGCCCTGGCGTGCGAGGACTGCGGAGTTCCCCGCGACTATCTGCTCCATCATACGGTCTGCGACTTTGCTGAAACTGTCCGCTGGTGGCTGAAGGACGACAAATATTCGCCTGAGCAGATAGGGGAGTTTTTTATGAAAACCACGCCTTTCCTGGCGTGACCGCGGCAAACAAAAGCCGATAATTGTTCAGTATCAAACGATCATACGGGACTGTCTGTTGATGTTGACAGTCCCGTATATTATAATAATTCCAATTTAATACCATAGTGTCTGAAGCGGCAGAAGGCCGCTCCGGAATAATAGAGAACCATGTGTAATTCATGGACGGGACCGCCGCTGTAAGCGCTGATGGATGATTGTTATAAGGCGAAAGCCGGTCATTG